>DASTWH010000355.1:0-4584 GCA_035758735.1 Gaiellaceae bacterium | reverse complement strand
GCGACCGGAGGCGACTTCGAGGACCATCCGTTCCTCAACAAGACGCTCACGAAGCGCGAGCTCGATGCGTTCATCGGCGATCTCGTCGAGCACTACGGGCCGAACACGATCTCGTCGGCACTCGACGTCATCAAGTCGGTGACCTTTCGCTTCGCCACTCGCGCCGGCATCACGATCTCGAAGAACGACATCGTCATCCCCGACGACAAGGAAGAGGTGCTCGCGGGCTACGAGGACGAGGTCGCGAAGGTCGGCAAGGAGTACGACCGCGGCCTGATGACCGAGGACGAGCGCGACGAGCGCATCGTCGCCATCTGGACGAAGGCGACGGACGACGTCGCCGACCGCATGATGGCCAACCTCGAGGGGACGAACCCGATCTACATGATGGCCAACTCCGGTGCTCGCGGATCCTTCAATCAGATCCGCCAGCTCGCCGGGATGCGCGGCCTCATGGCCGATCCGAAGGGCGAGATCATCACCCGACCGATCAAGGCCAACTTCATGGAGGGCCTCACCGTCCTCGAGTACTTCATCTCGACGCACGGCGCCCGCAAGGGCCTCGCGGACACCGCTCTGCGGACCGCGGACTCGGGCTACCTCACGCGCCGCCTGGTCGACGTCTCGCAGGACGTCATCGTCCGCGAGGACGACTGCGGGACCGATGAGTACATCGACGCGCCGCTCATCCTCGACGACGCTCCGAACAAGAGTGTCGCCGGGCGGGTCGCCGCGGCTGACATCACGAAGCCGATCAAGGACGGAAAGCCCGGGAAGACGGTCATCATCGAGAAGGGCGCCGAGATCACGATGAGCGGGCTCCGACAGCTCGTCGAGGAGTTCGGCGAGTACGCGGAGACGACCACCATCCCGGTCCGGTCGGTGCTGAAGTGCCGCAGCGAGTGGGGCCTGTGCCGCCTGTGCTACGGGACCTTCCTCGCAACGGGCGGGATGGCCGAGATCGGCGACGCGGTCGGGATCATCGCCGCCCAGTCGATCGGCGAGCCGGGAACTCAGCTCACGATGCGCACGTTCCACACGGGCGGCGTCGCGGGCGCCGACATCACCCACGGCCTTCCGCGCGTCGTCGAGATCTTCGAGGCGCGGAATCCGAAGGGTGCGGGCACGCTCGCCGAGGTCTCCGGGAAGGTGGACATCGAGGAGGCCGAGCGGACGATCAAGGTGACGGTCACCCCGACGGCGCTCGACGCCGACGGTGAGCTGCCGGATCCCCGCGAGTACAGCTTCCCGCGGCGGGCTCGGCTGCTCGTCAAGAAGGGCGACGTGGTGGAGCCGGGTGACGCCCTCAACGAGGGCTCGCTGAATCCGGCCGACCTGCTGATGCTCAAGTCCGCGACGCCGACCGAGCTCTACCTCGTGAACGAGGTGCAGAAGGTCTACAAGTCGCAGGGCGTCGAGATCCACGACAAGCACATCGAGCTGATCGTCCGCCAGATGCTCAAGAAGGTGCGCGTCGAGAGCGCCGGCGAGACGGCACTCCTGCCAGGTCAGCTCGCGGACAAGGTCGTCCTCGAGCGCGAGAACGCGCGTGTGAAGAAGGAGAAGGGCGAGCAGGCCACCTTCGAGCCGATCATCCTCGGCATCACGAAGGCCTCGCTCGCGACCGAGTCCTTCCTCTCCGCGGCGTCCTTCCAGGAGACGACGAAGGTGCTCACCGACGCGGCCATCGAGGGCAAGGTCGACCGTCTGAACGGGCTGAAGGAGAACGTCATCATCGGGAAGCTCATCCCGGCGGCGACGGGTCTCAAGCAGTACCGGCAGATCTCGATCGAGCCGACCGATCCGCTGCCGGTCACGTTCGCACGGCCGGAGGCCGAGGCGGAGCTGCTCGCCGCGCTCGAGGAGATCGGGGACGGCGACGGGTTCGACTTCGACGCTCTCGACCTCCAGCTCGAGGAGCCGGTGCTCGACGCAGATGTCGACGCGGCTGTCGAGCCGCCGGCCGCGGACGAAGAGTAGGCACAGCTGATGGAGGCGCCGGGGCTCCGGCGCCTCCATCTTTCCTTACTGCGATCTGCTTACCTGTGACGCCCATGTGCAGGGCTTTTCTCGCGCTCGCGGGCGCGCTGATCGCGGTTTTCGCCTGGCCGACGGCGGGCGGGACGGCGCTCTCGTGCGGCCTGCCAGAGACGCCGACCACCTGGATCGACTTCGCGGACAGCTCGGTGACGTTCTGGCGCGACCGGTTCGCGCGCCCCGGCGTCGTGGTGGCCACCGGTGGGCCCGGGCTGGCGTCGGAGACGCGCGCAGCCGGTGCCGGCACCGTGCACTGGGACATGTACCTACGGAAGCGGATCGGGACGCCCTCGGATCCGGCGGATCCCGCACTCGTCGAGAAGCGCGCCGACGCGCTGTTCGACTACGCCGTCCAAGTGTCGGGTTGCCAGACGCCGCTCATCGCGCTGAACGAGCTCTGGGGATCATCGCTGCCGACGCCACTGACGCCGAGCGCCGAGCGCTACCGCGCCGACGTCCTCCACTTCGTGAGTCGACTCTCCGAGCGGGGCGGCCGACCGGCCCTCCTCGTGTCGAGCGAGCCGTTCACCGGCGGAGACGCGGCCGCGTGGTGGAGATCGGTCGCCGCGGTCTCGGACCTCGTGCTCGAGAAGTATGCGAACGCGAACCTCATCTGGCGCGAGGGGCCGGTGGACGGCTCACGTCGCCTTCGCGTTCGCTACCGCCAGTCGGTCGCGAAGCTCCTCGCGCTCGGTATCCCGCCGTCGCGCATCGGGCTCATGATCGGGTTCCAGACCGGGCCGGGAGCGGGAGGGCGTGAGGGGCTGAGGCCACGCTCGCGCTGGTTCGACGTCACGAAGTGGCAGGCGCTGGCCGCGCGCGAGATCGCCCGCGAGTTCAAGCTCTCTCACGTCTGGTCATGGGGCTGGGCGCAGCGCGACGCGCGCTCGAACGACCCGGACAAGACGTACGCGGCGTGCGTCTGGCTGTGGTCGCGCGATGCGAGCCTTTGTGATGCACCAGGGCTGCTCGGAAAGGAGCTCGATCCGGACGTCCGGATCGGGCAGCTCAACCTGTCAGCCGGCACTCGCTGCGTCTACGGCACGACACCGCTCACCGCCTCGAGCGTCGCGGCGCTCGCGAAGGTGACCCGGGACCGCGAGGTGGCGCTCACCGCCCTCGTCGTGCGCGCGATCGAGCGGGAGCGAGCCCGGGTCTCGCCGGGCGACGCACTCGCGCTCGAGCAGCGGATCGTGCGACTGCGCTTCGACGGAAGTGGTTCGGCCTATCGCGCGGCACTCGCCGAGGCGGGGGCGAGCGTGTCGGTCGGACGCGCGATCCTGGGTGACGAGCTCCGCTCGCGGGAGGTCGCCGGTCGTTTGTCAACGCCTGGCGTCTCCGCGTCGGACGTCACGCGGTTCCGGGTGACCTATGCCGCCGTGCTCGCTCGCGACCTCGTCGTCTCCCCGACGCCGAGCTGGCTACCCGACGGCCGTGGTGTCGCGCTCGCCACCTCGGCGCCGCAGGTCGTCTTCAGGCTCCCTACGGGGCGGCGCACGACGGTTCGAACGGTCGAGGGCGTGTTCACGGTCGAGCCACGCGACGACACGGTCGCGCTCGCCGCGGTGTCGTACGCGTCTGCGCGGCCGGCGATCGTGCGGGAGCTCAAGGCTCAACGCCGTGCTGATGCGTACGCAGGGTGGTCGATCCGGATGCAGAAGGCGGCGGAGAGCAAGCTCGTCTGCGAGCGGGACCGGTTACCCGAGCTCGCCGTCGTCGACGTCTCCTCGTACGCGCCGTTCCTCTCGCTGTCGGAGCCCGAGGCCGACCGCTGGCTCGCGGCCCAGCGCAGCGGCGGCTAGGCGACTTCGCGAACCGGACGCTTCGCGGCGGTCACGACCATGTCGCGCCCCGAGCTCTTGGCGAGGCCGAGCGCGGCATCCGCGCGCACGATGAGCGCGGTCGCATCGTCCTTCGGGAGCAGCTCGGCGATCCCCCCCGAGAACGAGACGACGCCGAGATTGGGAAGCGGTCGGTCCCGGAGCGCCGACTGCAGCCGCTCGAAGAGCCCTTCCGCGTCGCGGCTGTCGGCCTGCGAGAGCACGACGCCGAACCGTCCGCCGCCGATCCGGCACGCCAGATCGCGTGGGCCGGCGACGTCGCGGAGCACCTTGGCGATCGTGGCGAGCACGTCGTCCGCCGCGAGGTGGCCGATCCGCGCGTTGATCGTCGTGAGTCGGTCGACATCGAGCATGAGGAGCGCCATCTGCTCGCGGCGCCCGCGTGCGCGTCCGATCTCGAGATCGAGGAGCGCATGGAACGCAGGTCGGTCGTAGAGGTCCGTGAGCGGGTCGCGGTCGGGAACCGGATCGGGCTCTCGGAGCTCGAGCGAGGTCTCGAGCGTCGGCCGCGAGATGCTGAGCACGTTCTCGAGCGACGTGATGTCGATCTCGCTGAAACGCCGGTCGGGTGTTCGCGTCAGGACCGCGAGCATGCCCGGGTCGTTCGACGAGTCCATGAGCGGGACCGCCAGGCCGCTGCGAATCGGGGTCGCTCCGGATCCCTCGTCGCTCGAGAACGAGACCTGGATGGCGCGCGCCCCGCGGT
>DASTWH010000415.1:0-3829 GCA_035758735.1 Gaiellaceae bacterium | reverse complement strand
AGCTCGTGAGCTCCGACCTCTTCTCCGGCGAGGAGGCGGTGCGACAGGCGGTCTTCCAGACGACGTCGCTGATGACGGGCACGGGCTTCGCGATCACCGACTACATCGACTGGCCGACGCTCGGCGTGATGGCGATGATCGGGCTGATGTTCGTCGGCGCGTCGGCGGGCTCGCCGACCGGCTCGGTGAAGATCGTGCGGCATCTGCTCGTCGGTCGCCTGCTCCGCCGCGAGCTCCGCCAGACGATCCATCCGGAGCTCGTCGTGCCGGTGCGCCTCAACCGGCAGCCGGTCGACGAGCGGACGCTGCGCGCGGTGCTCGCCTTCGTGCTGCTCTACATCGGGATCTTCGTGATCGGCGCAGGGCTGCTCGCGATCGACGCGCGGATCTCGGACGTCGAGCTCGGGCTGACGGACGCGATCGCCGCATCGGCGGGCACGCTCGGCAACGTCGGCCCGGGCTTCGGCTTCGCGGGGCCGATGGGGAGCTACGCGCCGTTCAGCGACTTCTCGAAGCTCGTGATGGCCTTCCTCATGTGGATCGGGCGCCTCGAGGTGCTGCCCGTCCTCGTGCTCTTCACGCGCAACTACTGGCGCGTCTGAGCCTCACTGCCCCTCGTCGGGGCCGGACGTGATCAGCTTGCGGGCGGCCGCGAACTGCCCGGCCTGGCCGACGACCACGATCGTGTCGCCGTCGAGCATCACGTCCTCGGGCTGCGCGCCGGCGATCGACTCCGACTCGCGCAGGATCGCGACGACGGTCACGCCGCCGGTGCGCTTCCGGAGCGCCACCTCGGCGAGCGAGCGGCCGTTCGCCCAGCTTCCCGGCGGAACCTTGATCCACTCGATCTGGAACTCGCCGAGCGCCATCTCGAGCTCCTCGACGATCCGCGGCCGCTCGTAGGCGCCGCCGAGGAGGGCGCCGAGCTGGCGCGCCTCGTCGTCGTGCAGCTCGAGGACGACCGCCGGGTCCTCGTCGCGCGCACGGCGGTGGACGTAGACCTCCCGCTCGCCGTCGTTGTGCTGGATCACGGTCACGCGGCTGCCGCGCGCGGTCGCCAGCGACCACTTGACCCCGACCCCGGGAAGCCTGGTTTCCTTGAGCTCGAGCGGCATCGCTCTCCCTTCTCAGTCTACGGCCGGGCTCGGAACGAGCGCCCGGCCGATCCGCTTGGACTCCTTCATGAGCACCACCCCGACCGTCGCGCTCGCGAGCACGTAGAGCCCCGCGAACGCGACGATGTCGTCGCGGTCGGCGAGCGCGAGCGCCGCGTTGCCCGCGGCGAGCTGCGCGAGGATGATCGTGAACTCGCCGTGCGCGACGAGCGCCGAGCCGGCGTTGACCCCCTGACGGACAGTGAAGCCGCCGAGGCGCCCCGCGAAGACGCCGACGCCGACCTTGCCGATCACCGTCGCGACGAGCGCGAACCCGACGAGCCATCCGACCTCCCCGAGCTTCCCGAGGTCGATCGTCAGCGCGAACGTGAAGAAGAACAGCGCCGCGAAGACGTCGCGGATCGCGAAGAACCGCTGCTCGATCTCCTCGCGCACGCCGCTCTCGGAGAGCACCACGCCCGCCATCAGCGCGCCGACGGCCTCCGAGAGGTCGAGCCAGTGGGCGAAGGCGCTCATGCCGACGACGAAGCCGAACACCGCCAGCAGGAAGAACTCGAGGTCGAGCCGCGAGAGCAGGCGGCCGATCCGCGCGCCGAGCCAGTGCGACGCGGCGAGCGAGCCCGCGACGAAGAGCAGGGCCTTCGTCGTCACGAGGGCCGTCGTGCCCGCCCCTCCCCCGCCCGTCGCGATGAAGCCGATCACGGCCGCGATCGCGATGTCCTCGAAGAGCAGGACGGCGAGGACGAGGTCGGTCTCGTCGTCGGCCAGCCGCCGGAAGTCGGTCAGCGCCTTGACCGCGATCGCGCTCGAGGAGACGTAGACGCACGCCGCCACCACGAACGCCGCGAAGCTCCAGCCGAAGGCCGCGATCCCGACGAGGAGGCCGAGCCCGAAGTTGACGACGAGGTCGGCCGCGCCGCCGAGGCCGACGTGCCGTCCCGACCGCACGAGCCGCTCGACGCTGAACTCGAGGCCGAGGAAGAAGAGCAGGAAGATGAGCCCGATCTCGGCGACGAAGTCGGTCACCTCGGACGGCTGCACGAGCTGGATGAAGCTCGGGTCGTTCGGGCCGAGGATGATCCCGGCGAAGAGGTAGGCGGGGATCGCGGAGAGCCCGAACCGGCTCGCCGCGAGACCCATGACGCCGAGCAGACCGATCGTGACGGCGAGCTCGGCAAGTGTCATCGACACCATTCTTGCCGAGCGGGCGCGGTTTCACGCCGGTTCCCGGGTCGAACAGCCGAATTTCAGCGAGTCTCGGGCCGGAGAGCGGGCGCGTTTCAGCCGACGACGGCCTTGCGCAGCTTCTCCTCCACGCCGGGCTTCAGCACGGCGATCACCTGGTCGCCCGGGCGGACGACCGTCTCGTCCCGCGCCAGCTCGGCGACGCCGTTCCGCATCACCGAGACGAGCTGCGCGCCCTCGGGGAGGGAGATGCCGGCGACGCGCTTCCCGGCCGCAGGGGCGTTCGCCTCGACCTGCAGCTCGACGACCTCGAGGCCCTCGCTCCGCAGCTCGAGCAGCTTCACCAGGCCGTGCTGCGGCACCTCGTGCTCCACGAGGCCGAGGAGGCCGGAGGTGGCGCATACCGTCTGGGTGATCCCGAGAAGGTCGAAGTGCTGCTGGTTCCGGGGGTCGTTGACCCGGGCGATCGCCTTCTTGACCCCGTAGCCCTCCTTCGCGATCTGCGAGATCACGATGTTGTCCTCGTCGTCGCCCGTCACCGCGAGCACGATCTCCGGCGGCCGCGCGATGCCGGCGCGCTCGAGAATGTGGATCTCGGTCGCGTCGCCGAGCATCGCCGTGGGCCCGAGCTCGACCTCCAGCTGCTCGAACCGCTCGCGGCGCTGCTCGATCAGCGTCACCTCGTGACCCATGCGGAGGAGCGACCGCGTGACGTTCGCCCCGACCTTGCCCCCGCCCGCGACGATGGCGTACACGGGCGCCTACCCGGCGCCGCCGACCGGGGCGGCGCTGCACGAGCGGACGACGTCCGTGAGGGTCGCGATCGCGGTCTGCGTCGGGCAGACGGTGCGGAGGCCGCGCGTCCCGTAGAAGGCCGCGCGCTTCGGGTCGAGGATCCGCGCGACGACGCACTCGAGCGCGTAGCGGCGCTGCAGGACCTGCCCGATCACGATGTTCGTGTTGTCGCCGTCCGTCGCGACGACGGCTGCGTCCGCATCTGCCGCGCCGGCCCGCTCGAGGACGGCGAGGTCCATGCCGTGGCCGACGACGAAGCCGCCGCGCCACTCACCGAGCCGCGCGAGCGCCCCTTCGTCCTCGTCGATGCACGTGACGTCCCACCCCTCGCCGGCGAGCTCCTTCGCGACGGACGACCCCACCCGACCGCACCCCACGACGATCACCTTCACGCCGAGCCCCTCGTTCGCCAAGCAGGATCTCGCAAGAGCGAAATCCTGCGGCTCGATCCCCGCCTACGGCGGGGCACACCCCTGAAGGCGCCCGCTGACGCGGTCGCACCAACTCGTCTCACAAGCTGACATTAGCCGTCGAAGACGCCCTCGGGGAAGGCGACGACGAGCACCTCGCAGGTCGCGTGCTTGAGGACGTGGTCGACCGTCGGGGAGAAGAAGCGCGACTGCCGCCGCCAACGGGGCGACGAGCCGAGCACGATCAGGTCGACCTGGCGTCGCTCGGCCTCCTCGACGATCGCGTGCGCGATCGACCGGGCGCGCACCGCCTCCGAGACGACC
>DASTWH010000310.1:0-10466 GCA_035758735.1 Gaiellaceae bacterium | reverse complement strand
CATCCCGCAGGTCTTCCTCGAGCCCGTCGAGAATGCGTTGCGCGTCCTCCTGAGCAGGTACGCGCGAACCCACGGCCCGTTCACGACCGGCGAGGTCACGGCCCGCTTCGCACTCGACCACGACGCCGTCGAGACGCAGCTCGGCATGCTGGAGCGCGCCGACGAGCTCGTCCGCGGCGAGCTGCGTCCGGGCGGAACGGAGCGGGAGTGGTGCGACCCCGACGTCCTCCGCCGCATCCGTCGCGCGACGCTGGCCGTGCTGCGGCGCGAGGTGGAGCCGGCCGAGCAGGCTGCATTCGGGCGCTTCCTCCCCGCCTGGCACGGGATCGGGCGCAGGCAGAGCCTCCGCGAGGCGCTCGTCCCGCTGCAGGGCGTGCCGCTTCCGGCGACCCTGTGGGAGAGCGACGTCCTCCCGCGTCGGGTGCCGGGGTTCCGACCCGCGGACCTCGACGTCCTCTGCGCATCCGGCGAGGTCGTCTGGGTCGGCGCCGGGCTCGACCGGGTCGCCGTCTACTTCCGTGACGACGCGCCGCTCCTCGGGCCGCCCGCGGCGGAGGCGGCCCCCGAGGGCGACGCTGCTGCCGCGATTCGGGCCGCCCTGACGGAGCGAGCGCTCTTCTGGGGCGATCTCGTCGACGCGACCGGTATCGCGCCCGATGACGTGCTGAAGTCGTTGTGGGAGCTCGTCTGGGCCGGAGAGGTGACGAACGACTCCTGGACGCCGCTCCGCGCTGCTCGTCGCTACGAGTTGCCGCGACCCGACCGTGCCGGCCGCCGGTTCGCCCGGACGCGCCGGACGACGGCGTCCCCGACCCAGGGAAGGTGGTCGCTCGCCTCGGTTCTGTTCGCGTCGACGTCCGATCGCCGCGCGCTGGCTGAGCTCCTGCTCGAGCGGCAGGGGATCGTCACACGAGACGGCGTCCGCGGGGAGGGAATCCGAGGCGGCTACGGCGCGGTGTACGCCGAGCTCAAGGCACTCGAGACCGTCGGTGTCTGCCGACGCGGGTACTTCGTCGAAGGGCTCGGCGGCGCCCAGTTCGCGCTGCCGGGCGCCGTGGAGCGACTGCGCGAGCTCCGCTCGGCTCGGCACGAGGAGCCGGACGCCCTCGTGCTCGCGGCCGGCGATCCCGCGCAGCCCTACGGCGCGGCGCTCCCGTGGCCCAAGCGCTCGGGTGCCCGTGCGGCTCGCGTCGCCGGGGCGTGGGTGGTGCTGCTGGACGGCGAGGCTGTGCTGTTCGTCGAACGCGGCGGACGCTCGCTCGTGCCGCTGCGCGACCCCGACCCGGAGTGGCTGGAGCCGGCGGTGAGGGCTCTCGTGGCCTACGTTCGTGGAGGGGGCGCCAAGCGGCTCGCGGTCGAGCGCTTCGACGGAGCGCCTGTGGCGGAGAGCGCGGCGATGGCGCTGCTCGTCCGGGAAGGCTTCCTCGCCGGGCCCCGGCGGGCGGTTCTCAGGCCGTAGCCGCCGCCAGCCTGCGCAGAGGAAACACCTGCGCGCTCTCGTACCCCTGAGTCGTGCCCGTGCGTGCCCCGCACCTCTATCCCCTCCTCCGTGGTTTCGTGCTCGGCTCGTTCGTGCTGCTCGGACGCGAGCTCGAGGAAGGAGCCGAATTGCCGTTCGCCTTCGAGGAGCACGTCGAGCGGCGAGGGCCCTCGTTGTACGAGCTCAAGCCGCTCGTCCGTGCGTTCATCGAGGAGCACGAGGCGATCCTGTCCGCCCGAGACGACGCGCGCCTCGCCCTCGAGGAGCTCCGCCGCGAGCCTGCCGCAGCGATCTTCGCGCGGGCGCACGCCGGCCCCCGCTCCGGCGAGGACGAGGCGCTGTTTCGCACGGTGCTCCTCGGACTGCTGATCTCGACCGCGGAGAGCTGCGGAGGCTTCGACTGGGACGACGACGCCTTCGAGGCGTCCTACGCCGACCTCGAGCAGTCCCTCTTTGGGGAGCGGCGCCGCTACGTCGCGCTCGCTCCGCTCGCGGGCATTTCGCTCGCGAAGCCCGTGGAGCTCGCACCGGGCCTCTCCGTTCGCCCCTTCGTCGCCGGTGAGCTCGCGACGCACTGGCCGGAGGCGCGCGGGCTCCTGCCGCGCGACTTCGGACGACTCCCCGAGCGATCGGTCGTCGTCGAGCTGCGCTGCGAGCTCGAGGGTGCGGAGCCGCCTCCGGACGCGGGAGCGGAGATCGCCGACGCGGTCAGCGCTCTCCGGCTGACGACCATGGCCGCGCTGTCCGCGGGCCCCGTGATGTTCGAGACGCTCGACGGCCGGCCGTTCGGGATCCAGCCCGTGCTGCCGATCGCCGCCACGGAGCCGCCCGGCGAGCCTTCGCGCCTCGACGCCTTCCGCGCCCCGATCGCCATGGACGTCCTCGCCGCGCTCGGTCAGGCGGATGGCGATCCCGAGCTGTCCGAGGCCCTCGACCGCTGGGAGCTGTCGCTCTTCCAGGCCGAGCCCTTCCGCAGCGAGCAGATACGTGCCGCCCTGCTGTCGCTCCTCGGCGAGAGCTGGCCCATGCGCGCGTGTGTGCTGCTGGCCGAGGACGCGCGCTCGCGCGAGGAGCTCTACGCCGAGCTGACCGTCCTCTCCACGGGTGACCCGGCGACGCCCGCAGCGATCGACGCGGCGCGTCGCGCCGTCGTCGCCGTGCTGCGCTCGCGCGATCGTGATCGCCTCGCGAGCGAGCTCGACCGCGAGCTGCTCGGGCTCGACTCGCAGCGGACGCCGCGCGCCGTCGCCGTCTGACGCTCTTTCTGCTCGAATCCGTTACCCGGTGGCGACCGGGGCAGGTCTACCGTCGAGCCATGGACGAATCACGCGCCGTGCTCGAGCGGCTCGCGCGAGTCGAGGCTCTCGACCGTGACGGCGCATCGCCGACGGCCCTGCTCGACGAGCTTCGCGCTCTTCTCGCCGACGCGGAGGCGTGGTCGCGACGGGAAGGAGATGATGCGGGAGCGAGAGCGGTCGCGGACCTTCGCGCCTGCCTCGCGCGTGACATGATCGAGAGGTGATCTCCCACTGGGACGAGGCGCGGACCTGGCGCGGCGAGCGCGGGCACATCGCGGGTACCTGGTCGAGCCTCTCGGGCCGGAATTCGCGCACGGTAGGCGTCAAACGCATCCAGGTCGACCCGGGAATGTGGTCGACGCCGCTGCACCTGGAGGGCTCGGAGGAGGAGATCTTCTACGTCCTCGGTGGGTCGGGTGTCTCCGTGCAGTGGGAGGGGGAAGGCGACCCGGTCGCGTACGAGGTGCGCGCCGGCGATTGCCTCCTCCACCTCGCGCTGGAGAGCTGCCACACGCTTCAGGCCGGCCCGGAGGGGCTCGACGTCCTCGCCTTCGGCCAGCGCACGTACGCCGAGGGCATCACCTGGCTGCCGCGTGCCGGTGTGGCGTGGCTGGGCGAGACCTGGGCTCCCGTCGGGGCCGAGGAGGATCACCCGTGGACGCGCGAGGCCGCCGCAGGCCCGCCCGAGTTCGGCGAGACCTCGCCGCGGCCGTCGACGATCGTCCACCTTCCCGATCTCGACGCACAGGAGCGAGACACGGCGACGATCGGCCGCCGCGTCCGCTACCCCGGACGCGAGCTCGGTTCCGTGAAGACCGGGATCCGCCACGCCGAGGTGTTCCCGGGGAAGCTCAACGCACCGCCGCACTGTCATGCCGCCGAAGAGGAGATCTTCGTCGTCCTCGAGGGTGACGGTCACGTCCTCCTCTGGGAAGAGGGCGGAATCGAGGAGCATCCGGTTCGCGTGGGCTCGATCGTCTGCCGCCAGGCGGGGACGGGGGTCGCGCATGCTTTCCGCGGAGGCGATGGCGGGATGAGCCTGCTGATGTACGGCACCCGGGATCCGCGCGACGTCTGCTACTACCCGCGCTCCGGAAAGATCTTCTTCGTGGGAGTCGGGCTCATCACCCGTGTCGGCGAGCAGGTCGACTACTGGGAAGGCGAAGACTGACGAGGTCGGAAGGATTTGCGGCGCGCGCCGGGAAGGGGAAGCGGTCATGGCCCTCTCACGCCTCCTGCCGCGGCTCCAGTCGCGCCCCGAGCCTGACCCCGAGCCCGTCGAGGAGGAGCCGGTCGAGGCCGTCGAGGAGCCTCCTCGCCTCCAGGCCGTGCCCGAGCCCGTCGCGGCTCCCGACGCCGAGAGTGCGCTGATGGCGAACGTCATCGCCCTCGCGAACCAGAAGGGCGGCGTCGCGAAGACGACGACCACACTGAACCTCGGTGTGGCCATGCGCGAGCGTGGGAATCGAGTGCTCGTGATCGACCTCGATCCCCAGGGCAACCTGACCATGAGCCAGGGCATGAACCCCGACGCGATCGAGCGCTCGATGTTCGACGTGCTCGTCCACCGCGTCCCGATCTCGGACGTGATCAAGTCCGTCGAGGTCGACATCGCCGTCGCCTCGATCGACCTCGCGGGCGCCGAGCTCGCGCTGTCCGCGCTCATCGGGCGCGAGCGCGCGCTCGATAAGGCGCTCGTCGAGGTTCGCGACCGCTACGACTACATCCTCATCGACACGCCGCCCTCGCTCGGCCTGCTGACGATCAACGCGTTCGTCGCGGCCGACGGCGTGATCGTGCCGGTCCAGTGCGAGTACCTCTCGCTGCGCGGTCTCGTGCAGCTCGAGAACACGCTCGCGATGGTGCGCGAGAACCTCAACCCGCGCGTGCACGTCCAGGGCATCGTCCCGACCATGTACGACGGGCGCACCCTGCACGCGCGCGAGGCGATCGAGATCCTCGAGGAGCACTTCGGCGATCTCGTCTACGAGACGCGCATCCGCAAGACCGTGCGTTATGCGGAAGCACCGGTGAAGGGGAACTCCGTGCTCAAATACGACCCGTCCGGGCCGGCAGCACAGGCCTACCGCGACCTCGCGAAGGAGGTGCTCGATGGCGCGCAAGCGCGCGACGATGCGTGAGGGCCCGCTCGCCGAGCTCTTCCGCAAGACCGAGGCCGCACAGCGCGCGCAGGAGGCCGTCGGTGAGCCGCCCGAGCCGCCGTCCGCCGATCCGCGCGCCGAGGCCGCACTCGACAAGACGGTCGAGCACGTCCCCGATTTCGCGCGCGAGCCCGAGCCCGAACCGGAGCCGCAGTCGGAGCCGCCCGTCTCCTCCGCGCCGGTGGAGGAGGTCGACGAAGTGACCGCCGAGGCCGCAGCATCGCGGGCAGCGGCCCGCTACTTCCAGACCATGCTGGAGCCGGCACCCCAGCTGCATCGCGTGCCGCCGCCCAAGGGGGCCGCCTACATCGCCGCGATCCGCGTCGTCGGCGTCGGCGGCGCAGGGCTGAACGCGATCCACCGGATGATGGACGCCGGCATCGCGCAGGTCGACTTCGTCGCCGTCAACACCGACCGCCAGGCTCTTGCGATCTCGGACGCGCCGATCAAGATCGCGATCGGCGAAGGTCTCACGCACGGGCTCGGCTCGGGTGCCGATCCAGGCGTCGGACGTGCGGCGGCGGAAGAGGCGATCGACCAGCTGAAGGCTGCGCTGCGCGGCTCGGACATGGTCTTCGTCACGGCAGGAGAGGGAGGCGGCACCGGCACCGGCGCCGCCCCGGTCGTCGCGCGGATCGCACGCGAGCTCGGTGCGCTCACGGTCGGGATCGTCACGACGCCGTTCCGGTTCGAGGGAACGCGCCGCCGCTCCGCCGCGGAGAGCGGCGTCGACGAGCTGCGCACGGCTTGCGACACGGTCATCGTCATCCCCAACGACCGCCTGCTCGAGGTGCTCGACCGCTCGACGTCGATGGTCGACGCATTCAAGATCGCCGACGACGTGCTGCGACAGGGCGTCCAGGGCATCTGCGACCTGATCACGACGCCCGGCCTGATCAACCTCGACTTCGCGGACGTGCGCACCGTCATGCAGGACGCGGGCTCCGCGCTGATGGGCATCGGCTACGCGACCGGTCAGAATCGCGCCCGCGAGGCTGCCGAGCGCGCTCTCGGGTCGCCGCTCATCGACGCCGAGATCGTGCGCGCGCGGGGGATCCTGCTCTCGATCTCCGGCGGCGACGACCTCTCGCTCGTCGAGGTCAACGAGGCGGCCGAGGTCGTGCGCCAGACCGCGACGGACGAGACGAACATCATCTTCGGCGCCACCGTGGACCCGCGGCTCACCGGCCAGGTCTGGGTGACGGTCGTCGCGACCGGCCTCGGAGGAATGCGGCGACGCGCCGCGCGGCCGGACTTCGACACGACCGAGTCGGGCGGCGGGTCGGACACCGAGCTGCCGTCGTTCCTGAACACCGGCTGACGCGGTGCACAGCGGCCGCGCAGCGGCCGTCTTCAGGGATCTTCGCGACCAAGAGAAGTACGTTTCCCGGATGCGAGGCGCGATCGCCGCCGGCCATCCGTTGTCCGCCGAAACCGGCGCTCGTGTGCTGCGTGAGGGCGGGAACGCGATCGATGCACTCGTCGCCGCTGCCTTCACCGCGTTCGTCACCGAAGGGCCGCTGACCGGCCCGACCGGCGGCGGCTTCGCGCTCGTCCACGAGCCGGACGGCGCGACGACGATGCTCGACTGCTTCTTCGGCGTCCCGGCCACTCGTCTCGGGGAGATGGAGGAGCTCGTCATCGACTTCGGCGACTCCGGGACGCAGGTGTTCCACGTCGGCGAAGGGTCGGTCGCGGTGCCGGGGTTGCTCGCGGGCCTCGAGCAGATTCACCGTCGCTTCGCCACCCGCGAGTGGAGCGAGCTCGTCGAGCCGGCGATCGCCCTTGCGCACGAGGGATTCGAGCGCGACGAGCAGCGCGTCTTCCTGCACGCAATCCTCACCGGGATCCTCCAGCGGGACGAGGGCGGGAGCAGGATCTACGGCGATCCCGAGCGGGTGCAGACGGCGGACGTCTGCCCGACGCTCGAACGCGTCCGTGATGCGGGATCGGGGATGCTCGCCGAGCTGCTTCCCGAGATGGTGAGCGACCTCGCGGCCTACCGCGTTCTCGAGAAGGAGCCCCTCGAGCTCGCGATCCTCGGGCGGCAGATCCGCTCGATGCCGACGCAGGGAGGCACCGTCGTGCGGCGGATCCTCGAGCTGCTCGCGGCGCACGAGGGCGACCCGCTCCTCGAGGCAGAGGCGAGAGCTGTCGCCGATGCGTACGGGCCGCTCGGCTCGGGCCCGCTCCCGGGGACGACGCACATCTCCGTCGTCGACGCCGGCGGGCTCGCAGCAGGCCTCTCGTCGACGCTGGGGTCGGGCTCGGGCGTGTTCCGTGGCGGCACGCAGCTCAACAACATGCTGGGCGAGCTCGACGTCATCGGCCGCGGCCCGAAAAAGGCCGGCGAGCGGCTCGCGAGCATGATGACGCCGACGCTCGTCCTCGAAGGCGCGAGACCCGAGCTCGTGATCGGGAGCGCCGGCTCGGTGCGACTCGCGGGAGCGATCGCACAGGTGACGTGGAGGTTCCTGCGAGGCATGCACGTCCTCGACGCCATCTGCGCGCCCAGGCTGCACGTCGAGGGAACCACCGTCCACCTGGAAGGAGGCTGGCCCGATACCGACGTCGCCGCGCTCCCCGCTTCGTGGGACGTCAATCGCTGGGACGGTCTCAACCTCTTCTTCGGTGGCGTCCAGGCGGTCGAGAGCACCGCGCAGGGCGCATTCGAGGCCGCCGGCGATCCACGGCGAGGCGGCGTCGGGATCGTGGTCGCGTGACGACGATCCGCAGTGCCTCGCCGAGCGACGCAGGCGCGCTCGTGGAGCTCGCCGAGAGCGTCGGGCGCGAGGAGGGTCGCTGGATCCTCGGAACGGGGCCGTGGCGTCCGGTCGCCGACGAGCGCCGCTACCTGCGGACAATCCAGGGCTATCCGGACGCGGCGGTCTACGTCGCTGAGGACGGCGACCGGATCGTCGGGCGTCTGTCCCTCTCACGCGACCCGCATCCGGCGAGCCGCCACGTCGCCGATCTCGGGCTCATGGTCGCCGTGAGCCATCGCCGGCGTGGCGTCGGTACAGCGCTCCTCGACGCCGCCGTCGCGTGGGCCCGCGAGGCTGGTGTTCGCAAGCTCGAGCTGCACGTCTTCCCGTGGAACGAGCCCGCGCTCGGCCTGTACGAGACCTTCGGCTTCGAGCGCGAGGGCTACCGCAAGCGGCACTACGAGCGGGGCGGCGAGCTCGTCGACGCCATCCTGATGGCCTACTTCGTCGAGCCCGCGAAGGAATGACAGCCCGGCTGTCCGGGCTCGGGGTCAGACGGGACGCCGTCGCGTCCGGTGCGGGTGTGCGAGCACGATGAGTGCGCGATAGACCATCCGCTCTCGCGCCCACGGCCGGTAGCGGCCGAGCGCGAGGAGGATCGTGTCGAGTGGCCGCAGCATCTCGGCGTCAGGGCTCGGAGGCTCGAAGCGGGACGACGGTCGCGGCGCCGGCTGCTGCCGCTGTGGCCGGCGAGTCCAACGGTTCGTGCAGCCCCGGAGGAGAGGGCACCTCGTCGACCGACGGCTCATCGGCGGGCGGTCCCTCCGCGGTGTCACGTTCTGGGCCGGTGAGGGTCTCCGATGCCTTGACCATCTCCGCCGCCACGGACTCCATCGCCTGCAGGCTGTCCCGCAGACCCGCCAAGAGATCGTCCGGCACCTCGGCAGGTTCGCTCGCGGACCCGGCTGGATGGTGCGGCTCCGGCCTCCGGGCGTGCGCGACGTCCTCGAGGCGCGCCTCGAGTGAACGAAGGGCGACCGGCCACAACGTCTTGGCCCGCGACACCTCGTCTGCGACGGTTGCGAGGCGCTGGTCGATCAGATCGATCCGTCCGCTCAGCTCGTCCGCCGCGCGCACACCGGTCTCGTTCGTCTTTCGTGCCGCCGTCTCGAATCGGTCGACTCGAGCGACCAGGTCATCGATCGAGGTCGCACTCACCTCCGGGAATGCGTGGAGCGCGTCACGGATGTCGTCGACGATGGACTCGATCCGAGTGCTCGACTCCGTGAAGTGCCGTTGCAGGGAGGCGAGCTCCTGCTCCTTGTCGCGGAGACTCGAGGAGGCCGAGTCAACGGTCTCGGCGAGCGCGTCGAGACGCCGAGCGAGCCGCGTGAACGAGTTGTCCTGGTCTTCGAAGCGGCGATCGAGTGCGATCTCGTCGATGGTGTGGAAGCCGTCGATACGCTGCGCCAGCGTCGCGAGAGCGTCCGTCGTCTCCGCGAAGCGGCGATCGAACGCGGCCTCATCGACGGTGCCCATCCGCTCGAGCTCCCCCGCAATCGCCTCGAGTCGATGGGAGACCTTTCCCAGCGCCTCGCCAGTGTCCGTGAATCGGCGATCGAGGCGCTCGTCGTCCGCGGTGCGCGCCCGCTCGAGCTCGCCGAGCCGTGTTCCGAGCGCGTCCAGCGGCTCCGACTGCAGCACCGCTTCGTCGAGACGATCCGACACCTTCTCGAGCCCTTCGGCCATCTCCTCGAACCGGCGATCGAGCCGACTCTTGTCGATTCCACGTGCTCGCTCGTGCCCGTCGAGGCCCTCGGCGAGCGTGTCGAGGCGCTTGCGAACCGCCGCCAGTGCGTCGCTCGCAGCAGCGACGTGCTGGTTGAGCTGTTCCTCGGTCACGCCGGGCTCACGTTCCGCGAGAGCGTCCACCCGCTCGGCGAGCGTCGTGAGCGCTGCGACCAGTTCCGCCGGCGGACGCTCCAGGCTCGTCTTCACGACCGCGAGTTCGGCCTCGACGGCGTCGACGCGTGCGTTCACGGCGGGATCCGGGATGGGTTCCGAGGGCGCTGCTGCTGCTGCGGCGAGCGCGTCCACCCGCTCGGCGACAGTTCGCACCGTCCCGCCGAGTCCCTCGATGTGCGCCGCGTTGACGCCGCTCGCACGCTCCTTCGTGAGGGCTGCGACCGCGTTCCTGAGTGCGCGGAGCTCGCCTGCGTCGACCGGGACGTCGGCTGCGGCCACGTCCCGCGGTTGGCGGGCGTGCGCAACGAGTGCCTGGAGTGTCTGATCTCGAGCCTCGAGGTCGCGCCGGAGCGCCGCGATCTCGCCGTCCTTCTTCGCGATGGCGGACGCCGTCGTCGCGACGGTCGACGCGAGCATGTCGACGCGCTCCGTGAGCACGTCGAGCTTCCCCGCGAAGCGAGCGTCCTGCTTCGACTCGTTCTTAGAGGAGAGCATCGCCTGTCGTGCGTTCCGGCAACGCGGACACCACTCGATACGGCGATGCGGCGAGCATCCTCAAGGCGTATCGGAGTGGACCGCGCCGCCCTTGCTCACTCGTCTCAGGGAGTCGCGCGCCGCGCTAGCGGTCTGCCTCCCAGGCGAGCACGAACAGCCGTTGCTCGAGCGTCTGCGGGCAGCCGAGGCCGCGGGTCTCCGCGATGCGGCGAAGTGCCTCGTTCGGATCCGCGCCGTGGCGGACGAGCCAGCTCCCCACGACGACGCCGGTCCTGCCGCAGCCGGCCCAGCAGTGCACGTACACGAGGCCTCCGGCGTCGACCTCGACGTCGATCTCGTCGAGCATGGCGACGAGCTCGTC
>DASTWH010000297.1:0-7139 GCA_035758735.1 Gaiellaceae bacterium | reverse complement strand
CGAGATGCGCCGCTTCGGCCACGAGTGGCTCGGCTGCGGCGTCCACGACACCTAGCTCTTCGCACAGAGTGGCATGTCGCTCGCGCGACAAATGCCGATCGCGAAATCCCTAGAGCCGGTCGCTTCGCAACCGGATCGCATCTACTCGGTCAGCGCTCTCGTGAGTAGGCGATCACGAACACGGGTCGGCAGCCGCTCGATCCACGCGCGCAGGTGGGCGTCGCGGCCGACGAGGTAGCGCGCTTTGGGACGCGAGGCAGTGAGCGCATGCTCGACCGCCCTGGCCACCACGTCCGGGTCGATGCCGGGGCCGCGCTTGAGCGCGACCTCGCGGAAGTTCGCGACCCGCGCGGCGTAGAGCTCGGCTGCGTCAGTCGCAAGCCCGGCGCGCATCGCGTCCGCCTGCTCCGCGCCCTTCGTCCAGATGGCCGTCTTCACGCTCGCGGGCTCGACGATCGACACCGTCATCCCCCACGGGGCGAGCTCGATCCGAAGCACGTCCGCGAACGCCTCGAGCGCGTGCTTCGAGGCCGCGTACGGGCCGAGGAAGGGAAGCGCGCTGCGACCCCCGACCGAGCCCATGAGGACGACGCGGCCGCGCCCGCGGCGCAGTGCCGGGAGGAGCGCCTGCAGCACGGCGACCTGGCCGACGACGTTCACCTCCAGCTGCCTTCGTAGCTCCTCGAGCGGGACGAGCTCGAGCGGTGCTGCGATCGCGATGCCCGCGTTGTCGACGAGCCCATGCAGCTCCGGGCCGACCGTATGCGCCGCGGCCGCGACCTGACCGGCGTCGGTGACGTCGAGGACGAGCGGCTCGATCCCGCGCTCTCGAAGCGCCCTCGCCGCCTCCTCGGTGCGGACGCCCCCGTAGACGCGCCAACCTCCCTTCGCGAGACGGAGCGCAGAGGCGAGCCCTATCCCGGATGAGGCGCCGGTGACGACGACGGTCCTCACGCAGCGTCGAGCACGAGCGGTCGGAACCGCGCCGGTACGAGCACGTGGAGTCGCCCGTCCGCGGCGTCGACGACGGTGCCCGGCGCCACGGTGTTCCCCGCCACCGCGTCCCAGTGGTAGGGAACGAGCGTGCTCGCGCCGATTCTCAGCGCAAGCTCGACCGCTTCCCCGGCATCCATGTTGCCGATGATCCCACGGGCCTCTCGCTCGGCGTCCCGACCGTTGATCGGAAGCAGCGCGACGTCGATGCCGAGGGTCTCGAGCGCCTCGATCAACTCGTCCGTGACGATCGAGTCGCCCGCGTGGTAGATCCGTCGTTCGCTCCCTAGCATGTAGCCGACGAACCGCGGGCGACCGTCGACGGCGCTCCCGTCGCCGTACGCGTCGTCGAGCGAGACCCCGTGGAAGGCCGGCGTCACCCGGAGTTCCACCCCGTTCAGATCGACCGCGTAGCCGGGCTCGACGACCACGAGCCGGGACTCGGAGACGATCCCCTCGACATGGCTCGCGATCGCCGCCGGCAGGACGACGCGAGCGTCCGGCGAGCGTTCGAGGAGGCTCGGGAGGAACGGGAGGTCGAGGTGGTCGAGGTGCTCGTGCGTGACGAGCAGGACGTCGACGTCGTCCGCTGCCAGCTCGAGCGGCGCCGACGGCGTGATGCGGTCCTCGTGCTCGCTGATCCAGGGATCGACGACGAAGACGGTCTCTTCGACCTCGATGCGAAAGCCGGCCTGGCCGAGCCACGTGATTCGACGTCCGCGCGCCAACGGCCCGCGCTACTCGCCTGCGCCGACCGGCGCGTGCTCGAGCAGCACCTTCGCGACCGTGCCCTCTCGCTGTTCGAGGACGGCGAACGCCTCCTCGAACCGGTCGGCCGGGAAGCGGTGGGTCACGATCGGGTCGAAGTCCACGAGTCCTCGCTCGAGGAGCCGGAGGACGCTCGACCAGGCCGAGGTCGAATAGGAGCAGCTTCCGATGAGGTCCATGTCCGCCAGCATGATGCGGTCGGCCGGGAGCTCGAGGGTCTTCCCCGCACCCGCCACCCCGAGGAGGACGACGCGTCCTCCCGGACGCACCAGGCGGGTTGCGAGCTCGACGGCCGCGACCGAGCCGGCGGTCTCGATCACGACGTCGAGGCCGCCTCCCTGTTCCGCGTGTGTCGTCGCGACCGCGTCCTGCTCGGATACGTGCACGGTGGCGGTCGCACCGAGCCCGCGGGCGAGGTCGAGCTCCTCCTCACGGGCGCCGTAGGCGACGAGGGCACCGGGCGAGTACAAGGCTGCGAGGGTCACGGCGAGCGATCCGAGCGTCCCGATGCCGATGACACCGACGGTGTCCCCCGGTCGGGGCCGCGCGCGCTCGAGAGCACGCTGAACGCAGGATGCAGGCTCGACGAGGACGCCGGCGGCGAACGAGATCCCTGTCGGAAGGCGGTGCACGACGTGGCCCGGGACGCGCACGTACTCGCCGTACCCGCCGTGCCGCGTGAACCCGATCTGGTCGTAGTTGAGGCAGAGCTGCGTCGCGCCCTCCTTGCAGCGGCGGCAGCGGTTGCACGGGATCATTCCCTCGCACACGACGCGGTCGCCGACGTCGAGATCCGTCACCCCGTCGCCGAGCTCGGTCACCGTCCCGCTCCACTCGTGCCCCGGGACGAGCGGGAAGCGCACGAGGTCCCCGGCCAGCGCACCGTGCAGGATCTCGAGGTCGGTCCGGCAGACGCCCGCGGCATGGCTGCGAACGAGCATCTCCCCCGGGCCAACGGTCGGTGTCTCGAGCTCGACCCACGCGACCTCGTGCGGCCGCTCGATCAGGACGGCCTTCATCGCGGCCGACTGTATCGCGCTCGCGCGTGGCCCGAGCTAGTCGCCGAGGCCCTTGTCGCGAAGCTCCCGGAGAGCGCGCTCGGACTTCCCGAGGCTCGTGAGGTCCATGCCTTCGAGCACGCGGTCGGTCTTCGTGAACTGGACGTCGCGGTAGTCGACGACCTGCCAGTGGTTGCCCCAGGGGTCGAGGAAGTCGTGGCCACCGATCATCCGGGCGCCCGCGTCCCGCGCCCGCCGCACGACCTCGTCCTGGTCGTCGACGACGAGCCCGTAGTGACCCGCCGCGACCGGCTCGGACGTCTGCTCGAGCGCGATGAACTGGTCGCCGAGGTCGACGAACGCCATGCGCCCACCTTGGCCGCGGAGGTCGAGCCTGTCGACCAACTTCCCGAGGAACTCCAGCATCTCGCCGATGTCGCCCACCTGCACGGCGACGTGGTTGAGGCCGACGAGCCGCGCCACCGTGCTACTCCGTCGACTCGGCCCACACGCCGGCGAGGTGGACGATCGTCGCGGCCGCGGCCGCCATGTCCTGGACGCTCGCCCACTCGCGGACCGAGTGGTACTCCTGGCCACCGGTGAACAGGTTCGGGGTGGGAAGCCCCTTGGCCGACAGCACCGCGCCGTCGGTACCGCCCCGTGTGATCGCGAGCCGCGGTTCGACGCCCGCGCGGCGGATCGCCTCCAGCGCCGCGTCGACGACGCGCGGGTTCTCCTCGATGAACGGCCGCATGTTGCGATACGAGTGTCGCACCTCGACGTCGGTCTTCGCGCGCGGCTCACGGGCCCCGACCTCCTCGGCGAGTCCTCGCAAGAGATCGAGATGCTGCTCGAGAAGCGCGTCGTCGTGGTCGCGGGCGATGAAGTCGACGATCGCCTCTTCCGCGTTGCCGGAGATGCGGTGTGGATGGACATACCCTTCGCGCCCCTCCGTCGTCTCGGGCGAGAGGCGACCGCGCGGCACCGAGAGGACGAGCTCCGACGCGAGCTTGACGGCGTTCACGAGCTTGTCCTTCGCCGCGCCCGGGTGCACGGAGGAGCCATGGATGGTCACGCGCATCGACGCGGCCGAGAACGTCTCCACCTCGAGCTCGCCGAGATCCGAGCCGTCGAGCGTGTAGGCGATGTCGGCGCCGAATGCGTCCAGGTCGAAGTCCTCGGCGCCGCGACCGACCTCCTCGTCGACCGTGAAGGCGACGCGGATGGTCGCCCGTGGCCCATCCTGCGTGCGCGCGAGGTAGGCGACCGCGGCCATGATCTCCGCGATCCCGGCCTTGTCGTCCGCGCCGAGGAGCGTCGTCCCGTCGCTCGTCACGACATCGTGGCCCACCCTGGCCGCGAGCGCCGGGAGCACCTCGGGATCCAGCACCTGGCGGGTGTCACCCGGCAGCACGATGGCCTCGCCTGCCCACGCCTCGTGGACGATCGGCGACACGCCCGCGCCCGTCACGTCAGGCGTGGTATCGACGTGAGCGATGAGACCGACCACCGGGGCGTCGGTCGTGCCCGGGAGCGTCGCGAACACGGAGTGGCCGACGTTCAGCTCGGCGTCCGTGAGGCCGATGTCGCGGAGCTCCTCGACCAGGAGGCGCGAGAGCTCGAGCTGCTTCTCCGTGCTCGGTCGGGCGGCGACGCGGTACGCGCCCTGCGTGTCGACCCGGACGTAGCGCAGGAACCGCTCGAGGACGTCGCCCGCGAGCTCCTCGGCCAGCGGGCTCGAGAAAGGCGCTCTAGGAGCCAAGCTCTCCGAGTCGCGTGAACACTTCGCGCATCGTCGCGACGCCGAGCTCGATGGTGTTCTCGGGGACGTTCTCGTTGGGCGCGTGGACGTTGCACTCGCTCTCGATGCCGAATCCGGTCGCACAGGTCGGCAAGCCGCGATCGACGAGACTCGCGTAGATGGGAAGCGTTCCGCCCGAGCGCACGAAGAACGGACGGGAGCCGACGACGGTCTCGAACGCGTCCGCGGCGAGCCGGAGCGCGTCGGAGTCGGACGGCGTGAGCGCTGGACGCGCACTGTTCTTCAGCGTTATCTCGAGCTCGGCTCCTGCTGGCAGGGCGCCGCGGACGAGACGCTCGAACGTCGCGCGAATCGTCTCGGGATCCTGCGCGGCGGCGAGTCGCATGGAGACGTTGGCGCGTGCCTCGACCGGAAGCACCGTCTTGACGAGGTCGGGCGAGCCGCTCGCGATGCCGTTCACGTCGAGCGAGGTGTCGGCGAACGTGCGGAGGTAGAACTCATCGGCGGCACCGGGTGCGATCGGGGTTGCACCCTGTGCCTCGAGCTGCTCGTCGCCCGACGGCAACCGCGCCCAGTCGGCGAGCTCGTCGGCGCTCGGCGGAGTGACCCCGACACGCAGCTCCTCGCGAGGTCGTCCATCGGCGCCCGGAAGGACCGGGGCCAACGCGGCAATGAGCGCGTGCGTCGCGTTCAGCGCGGCGGTTCCGAACATGCCGGAGTGCATGTCGGTCGAGCCCGTGCGCACACGGAGGTGGAGGTAGAGCATCCCCCGGACGCCGACCGTGAAGGCGGGCTGCCCGCGGCGGATCATCCCGCCGTCGAGGATCAACGCGGCATCGGCGGCGCCCTCGTCGGCATCGACCCACTCGACGATCGAATCCCCTCCGACCTCTTCCTCGCCGTCGAAGGCGAAGCGCACATTGACGGGCAGTGCGCCCTCCTCCGCGAGCTGCCGCACGGCCTCGACGAGGACGAACATGTTCCCCTTGTCGTCGGCCACACCGCGCGCGTAGAGCCGCCCGTCCCGTTGCGTGAGCTCGAACGGTGGCGACTCCCACAGGTCGAGCGGGTCGGGAGGCTGCACGTCGAAGTGCGCGTAGCAGAGGATCGTCGGCGCCGACTCGGCACGCTCGGACGCCCGTACGTCGCCGATCACGAGCGGCCGCGGGCCCCAGGGGACGAGTTCGGCGCTGCCGCCGGTGCTCCGGATGTGGTTCGCGACCCACTCCCCCGCGCCGACGATGTCGGCCGCGTGGCCCGCGTCCGCGCTCACGGACGGGATGGAGATGAAGTCGGCGAGCTGGTCGCGCAGCACGGCGGACGGCGTCACGGCCGGGGAGTCTAGATAGAGGTCGGCGAGCCGCGGGCGGCTAGGCGACGTCGCGGACGCGCTGGGCGTCTGCGAGCGCGCGAAGCTTCTTCAGGCCCTGGTGCTCGATCTGCCGGATGCGCTCGCGCGTCACGTTGAACGCGCGGCCGACCTCGTCGAGCGTGCGCGGCTGCTGGCCGTCGAGCCCGTAACGGAGCTCGAGCACCATCCGCTCGCGCTCCGAGAGGGCCCCGAGGATCGAGCGCAGCGCCTCGCGCTGCAACGTCGTCTCCGCGAGCTCGTCCGGGAGCGGTGCGGACTCGTCGGCGAGGAAGTGGCCGAACTCCGACTCGTCGTCGTCGCCGACGGGCTTCTCGAGCGAGACAGGCACCTGCGCGCTCCGTCGGATCTGTTCGACCTCGTCGGGCGTCATTTCGACGTCGCGGGCGATCTCGTCGGTCGACGGCTCGCGACCGAGCTCGGCGCGGAGCTTCCGCTCGGACCGCATGATCCGGTTGAGCTTCTCGACGACGTGGACGGGCATCCGGATCGTCCGGCCCTTGTCCGCGATGGCACGGGCGACGGCCTGCCGGATCCACCAGGTCGCGTACGTCGAGAACTTGAAGCCCTTGCGGTAGTCGAACTTCTCGGCCGCACGGACGAGGCCGATCGTCCCCTCCTGGATGAGATCGAGGAACGGGAGCCCCTGGTTGCGGTAGCGCTTCGCGATCGACACGACGAGGCGAAGGTTCGCCTCCACCATCGCCTGCTTGGCCGCGTGCTCGCCGCGCTCGATGCGCTTGGCGAGCTCGACCTCCTGCGCCGCGGTCAGGAGCGGGACCTTGCCGATGTCCTTGAGGAACAGCTGGAGCGCGTCCGTCGTGATCTCGGGCTCGGGTTCCGCCTCCGCTTCGGGCTCCTCCGCCTCGCCCGCGTGCACGACGGCGATCTGCGCCTCCTCGAGGGCGGCGTAGAAGTCGTCCAGCTGCGCAGGCTCGAGCTCCAGCTCGTCGAGGGCGAGGGCGAGCTCGTCGGCGTCGACCTGACCGGTGCGGTAGCCGATCTCGAGCAGCCGCTGGCCCTCGTCGCTCGCGAGGATCTCCTCGATCGGCGTGCGAGTGGTAGCGCTCTGCGTTTCTTCTGCGGCCAGACCACCCCCCATTCCTCGTCGGCCGTCACACGGTAGTTGCACGTGCGGCGGTCGTCAAAACGCGCCTCAGGATCGCGCGCGCCGGATCGTCTCCAGGTAGCGGACGGCCTCGCGGGCGAGCGGCGAGTCGGGCTGCGCTTTCGCCGCGAGCCGGAACTG
>DASTWH010000282.1:0-14921 GCA_035758735.1 Gaiellaceae bacterium | reverse complement strand
CTCCTGGACGTCCGACACCCGTAGACGCAGACGATGCGAGCCCGGAGCGAGCCCGCGCGTCGGCACCGAGACGATGCCGTTGCGATACGACGCGCGCATGAGCTCGCCGTCGACCGTGGCAGCGATGGAGTCGGCGTAGATGCCCGAGCCCTCGTCGACGGCCGCCACCTTCACCTCCTGGCCCGCGCGCAGCACCTTCGTCCGGAGACGGAGAGTCGGCGGCGTGACGTCGTTCACCCAGAAGCGGAAGGTGAACGCGCCGGCACCGGCGGGCGTCGCGCTGTCGAAGACGATCGCGTAGGGCCCCGGCGCCGGTGAGAGCGCGCCTGCCGCGAGCACGGGCCGCTGGTACGCGTCCATGTACGGGTTGTGATTCAGGGGGAGTCCCGCGTAGCCGGTCAGGCGGTTCTCGTCGAAGTCGGCGACGACGCGTGGCTCGACCGTGCTGCCCTTCGCGCGCCTGGTGACGACGACGCCGAAGTTGGCGATGCCGCGGCCCATTCCGACGAGGTAGACGAGCTCCGGGCCACGGAGCGTCGTCGTGACGCCGACGCCCGTCGGATTGTCCGGATAGCGGTAGCGGGTCACGAGCTCCGCGCGGCCTGCGGTCGTCGCGCGGTGGAGGCCGACCCCCTGGAGCGCGACCCCGGGTCGATGTCTCGCGAGTGCCTGGGGATCGACGCGACCCCAGAGAGGAACGCGGCGGACATCCGTGCCGTGTCGCAGTTGGATGTACGCGTCCAGATCGCCGGGTCGCGCGGCTCTCGTCGTGGAAGCGGAGACGGTGAGCTCGCCGGGGACCGTGATCATCGCCGGGAGCTCGAGCCTCACGCCGGCCGGCGCGTTGCGGACGACCCGGCTGACCTGCCATGTTCCGGATCCGCCTCCCGCATCATCGAGCCCGACCGTCCTCGTCACGGTCTGGCCCCGAGCGAGGAGGCCGAGGGACACCCCGGTCGGCGACGCGAAGAGCAAGGGCTGGTCCGCGCGTTGGAGCGCGATCACGCCTCCACCCTGGAACCGTGGGCCCGCCGGTCGACCGCGCACGACCGAGTCGACCCCCGTCTCCACGAGCGCCGACTTGAGCTGCGCCACGGTCCACGCGGGGTGTCGCTGCCGGAGGAGCGCGGCAGCGCCAGCGACGTGCGGCGAGGCCATGCTCGTCCCCGACAGCTCGGACCACCCTCTGCCCGGAATCGACGACAGCACATCGACGCCGGGCGCTGCCACGTCGGGCTTCAGCCGGAGGGAGATCGTCGTCGGGCCCACCGACGAGAACTCGGCATGGATACGGGTCGAGCCGGAGATCGACACCGCACCGACAGCGATCGCAGCCTCCGAGTTGGCCGGCGACGACACCGAGCCGGCGCCGAAGTCGTTGTAGTCGTTCCCGGCGGCGATCACCGGCACGACGCCGGCAGCGGCGGCAGCGTCGAGCGCCAGCGCGACGATGTCCCTGCTCGGCTCGATCTCGGGCTCGCCGCCCGAGAAATTGACCACGTCCATCCCGTCCGCGACGGCAGCTTCGATGGCCGCGACGATCGCGGGTGAGTTCGCGTTCGGGCTGAGTCCCGAGTCGGTCCGGACGAAGACCTTGTAGTTCCCGAGGTACGCGCGCGGGGCGACGCCCGAGACGCGGCCCTGGCCGGTGGCGGTGTCAGCGTTGCCGGCCGCGATCCCCGCGACGTGGGTGCCATGGGACGAGTCGTCCTCGCTGAACGCGAGCTGCGTGCTCGGAGCCGACGCCCCGCCCTTCGGCGGGAAGGCGCGTGCGACGATCACCTTCGCCGTCGTGAAGCGCTGCTGGCCCTTCGGGAAGCCCGCCGGCATCGGGTAGCCGGTTGGATCGAAGTACGGGTGCGTCGCGTCGATCCCGGAGTCGATGATCCCGATCTTCACTCCCTGGCCCGCGGTCTCGAGGGACTGGCCCCAGAGGGTCGTCGCGCCTATCTGCTGCGGTGTCGAGGCGAGTCGGGGCTCGTAGGTCGCGGTGGGGAGGACGTCACGCACGCCGGGAAGGCTGCGGAGACGGCTGCTCTGCGCGGCGGGCAGCGTCACGGAGAAGCCGTTCGCCACGAGGCGGTACCGCCATCCAACCCGTGCCGCCGGGATCTGCGCGGCGAGCTCACGCCGGAAGGCATGCTGCTCGGCGTCGATCCGCGCGTCGGTTCCGGGCGAGCGCGCGAGCGGCGACGAGTCGAGCAGCACGACGGCCTCGGTTGTCGCGCCGCCGAGGGTCGGCTGCGACGGACCGCCGAGAGCGAGGAGAACCGCCACGACGGCCACTCCCAATGGGGCGAGGCGGCTCATCGAGGAGTGAGACGACCCGAGGCTAGAATCGTTCGTCCGCGCGGATGTGGCGGAATTGGTAGACGCGCACGGTTCAGGTCCGTGTGCCCGTAAGGGCGTGGAGGTTCAAGTCCTCTCATCCGCATAGCCATTCTGGGGCGCCTCGGTGCCCAATCAGTGCCCGAGCGCGGCCGCATCGTAGTCGTGAGGACGGTCCGCACCTGCTCGTCCGTCCATTCGAGCCAACGGAAGAAAGTGTCCTCCGGCCCGCGAGAGCTCGTGCACGTGATGCGGGCGAGCAGGGATCAGGCTCGTTCCACCCTCGATCGCCAGGTTGCGAACGTGTGCCGGCGGTCGTGGATTCGCCGGTGCTCGAGCCGCGACGATCGGGATCGCCGCAGAGCGTGGGTCGGCTCGGCGATGCGGTTCCTCGTCCTCGCCCTGGCGGCGCCCTCTCCCTTCTTCACCCGCGGGGTCCGTCCCCCGTCCGGGATACACGAGCGGGGGATTGATGCCCCGGTTCGACGGGCTGATCTTTCGATGCGCGAGGGGCGGCGGTCGTCGCGTACGCGCGACGCATTGAAAGGGGCGGCTACATGAAGTTCTTGAAGGGCTTGACTCTCGCCTCGATTGTCGTGCTCGCACTTGCGGCACAGGGCGGGGCACAGGGCGGGACTACAACGTCGGTCTACACCGTGTCATCGACGACGGGCCCGCCTGGTGTGAACACGGGGCTTGTGCTCAAGAAAGCGTCCGTCACCGTGACGGCGACGGGGACTGTCTGTTACATCGCTGGCGGCGGGTGTCGTGGTCCCGACGGTAACTCGGAAGGGATTTCACTCATCGGTCGCATCGGGAGCGGGGCGTGGGTGGGGGTCGGCACCGGTCCGACGAAGATGTCCGGGACCGGGGAACTCGCGTTTGCTGTGAGCGACAGCTACTACGCAGACAACACGGGCTCCTTCGAGGTCACGGTGACGTACAAGGGGTCCGGAGTGACGCGCACGTGTTGGCCGGGCTGGGGCTGGGGCGACAAAAACCACGAGCACTGCGGGCCGCCAGGTCAAGAGAAGAAGACGGGACAGTCATCCCAACCGACCCACGGGCCCTGGGACGAGCATGGCAAGTCCGACGAGAAGGGGAACCCGAAGAAGTGATCTGAGAGCGTGCGCAGTAGCCCCGACCGCCGCCGGGGCTACTGCAACGGGTCGGCGGGGGAGCGGAATGGCTCAACGAAGCCACGTCGGGCCCGTTGAGGGTCGGGCCGGGCCACGACGACAAGCGGCACTGATGGGGCTGCGCGAGAGACTCGACCGCAGCCCCCCACGAGTCTCTCGCGCAGCGACGGCGAGCCCGCACAGGCCCCACCTGCTAACAGGGGTGCGCTGTTTACGGAGACGGCCCGGTCTCCGAAGCGCCGGACTCACCGTTGCGCAACCGTAGGTGCGGGCAGCCAGGCCGTACAGGACACGTTCGGGTCAACTCGACGGAAGCCGGCCGACCGGGCGATGAATTGACTCACCTGCGTCCTAGCGGGCCGGGTGAGGAGAGGACACGCTGAAGGGGATACGTCCAGAACGCAAAAGGAGGATCTCCACATGTCCGACATTCTGGTGCGACCGATCATCGCGATGCAGGTCGCGGTGCATCGGCTGCGCGAGCGGGAGGATGGCCAGACGACGACCGAGTACGCGATTCTGCTCGGCTTCCTCGCGATCGCCATCATCATCGCCCTGTTCTTCCTGAGGAACGTGCTTCGCAGCCTCTTTTCCGACGCGGCGAGCAGCGTCTCGGGCTCGACCGGCTAGTAGGTGTGATCGGGGCTGGACGACGGCCGCGGATAGCACGTCCTGAGTGCCTGGCCCGGTCGACTTCGGCCGGGCCTGCCGTCGAGCCTTGTTTGCGACCGACGAAGAGGTCGGTCGTTCCTCGTCGGCCACGAATCGCGCATGACCTGACGCTCGCGCCGGATCAGCGACACTTGCATGATGGGCACTGGCCTGGCAGTCGGCGGCGACGTGGAGCAGGCCCTCGAGACCGTCGGCGTCCCGAGCTACGTCCTCGACGAGACGGGGGTCGTCCGCTGGATCAATGCGGCAGCCGTGCGGCTCGTCGGCGATGTCCGCGGACGCCACTTCACCTCCGTCGTCGCGCCCGAGGACAGCCGCCGAGCCCGCGAGCTCTTCTCCCAGAAGGTGCTCGGCACCGCCCCGGCCACGGAGGCAGCCGGCGTCCTCGTTTCGACGTCCGGAACGCGGGTGGCCGTAGAGCTCAGCGCGGTGCCGCTCAAGAACGGTGAACGCGTGGTCGGCGTGTTCGGACTGATCGAGGAACGCTCCGACGACATGCACACAGCGCCACCTCCGCATCTCACCCCACGCCAGGTCGAGGTGCTCCGTCTTCTGGAGCAGGGTCGCTCGACGAAGCAGATCGCCGCCGAGCTCCACGTCAGCACCGAAACGGTGCGGAACCACGTCCGTCGTCTCTTCCTGGCCCTTGGGGTCAACTCACGACTCGAAGCCGTCGCGGCCGCACGCGCTTTGCCCCGGTAGGTTCGCTGCCTGGCCCATCCCCATTGGGCGCCGAGGAATAGACCCAATCGTGTCCTATCGGGCGAGGCGATGACCGGACACGCTTTCGAGCGATGGAGGGGGAACCGCCTGCCTCTCCCTCCATCAGCTACTCGTCGAAACACCGCGCGCTGGTCGTAGCCCGGTGACCCGTGGATCCCTCGTTCGAGGGAGAGCAGCGACACTCCGCACGACGACGACGAACAGGTGGACGACCTCGTTCTCCGCGTCGCTCTCGTCGTGCTCGCGATCGCACTGCCCGCATGGGCGTTTCTGTCCGTCGTCGTCGTCGCAGGCCGACTGCGCTACGAGCGTCGTCACCGGAATCCGACCGAGCGCCCCCTGAGCGCCCGGGAGGCCGACCGGCTCGTCCGACGTGTCGCGGGGCGACCGCGCACGGAGTGGGGGAGGTGGCGGCGCGTGACGGCGCTCCAGCGCCTCGAGCGCGCTCACCATCCCGCTGTGCCGCGCCTTTTGCGGCGCGTGCTCCACGATCCCGATCCGAAGATCGCGGCCGCAGCCATCCGCACGCTCGGCGACGTCGGCGACGACTGGGCCGTCGACCTTCTTCTCGACGCGCTCCGCGACGGCAACGGCTCGCGCTCGCGGATCGCCTCGGAGCTCGAGCGTCTCGCGCCCGCACCGGGGCCGAAGCTCCTGCCGTTGCTCCGAAACCACGATGCGACCGTCCGCTTCTGGGGCGCCACGCTTCTCCGGCCGTACCCCGACCTCGCGGACGCGACGCTCATCGAGCTCACCTGGGACTCCGACGCCAACGTCCGCGCGGCGGCGGTCGAGACGCTCGGGACGCGGCACGGCTCGGCCGTCGAGACGGCGTTGTCCGCGCGCCTCGACGACAGCGAGTGGTTCGTGCGAGTCCACGCAGCTCGCGCGGTCGGGCACGTGGTCGGCGCGGAAGCGGCGCCGTCGCTCACGAGACTGCTCTCGGACGGGCGCTGGTGGGTTCGCACGGCAGCGAAGGACGCGCTCCGGGGTATGGGCGGCGATGCGGTGCCGTCGCTCCTGGCGATGTTGACCCACGAGGACCCGTTCGCGCGCAACGGCGCGGCCGAGGTCCTGCAGGACGTCGGCTTCGTCGACTTCCTCGCGGCCGACAATCCCCGCAGCCCGCTGCTCGAGCGGATCTACGAGGCCGGCGGCGAGCGGTTCAGAGAGGCTGCAGAAGCTCGCGCGGCATCCGCTGCGCCGGCGGAGGGAGTCCGAGCGGCATGATCGAGACGTTCCTCGGGGTGACCGTCCTGGTCTGCCTCGGTTACCTGCTCCTGACGAACCTGAGCTACGTCGCGCTCGTGCTCGTGGCCTTCGTCGAGAACGGCGTCCGCCGCCACGAGGGGGCGTCGCAGGACTTCGACGTCCTCGGCGAGTCGCGCTTCACGATCCCCGTCAGCGTCATCGTTGCCGCCTACAACGAGGAGACCGCGATCGTCTCCACCGTCGAGTCGCTCCTCGACCTCGACTACCCCGAGTTCGAGGTGATCGCGGTGAACGACGGCTCAGCCGACGGGACGCTCGCGCGGCTCGTCGACGCGTTCGAGCTCGAGCCGTACGAGGTGTTCGCGCGGCACGTGTTCCCGACCGAGAATGTGCGAGCGATCTACCGCGGGAGGTCGCATCCGAATCTCGTCGTGGTCGACAAGGAGAACGGCGGCAAGTCGGACGCGCTCAACGCAGGCCTCAACGTCGCGAAGTTCCGGTACGTCTGCGGAGTGGACGCCGACACGGTGTTCGATCGGGAGGCGCTGCTCAAGGGCATGCGCCGCGTCGTCGAGGATCCGGCCCGGATTGTCGGCGTGACGAGCCACCTGACGATCGCCGAGAATCCGGAACGCGTCATGAGCGCTTCGTCCGGGCGCCGCCCGATCGACCGGAGGCCGTTCATGGCCTACCAGCACCTGGACTACCTCCGCGCCTTCTTCAACAACCGGCTGGCGTGGTCGCGCCTGGGGTTCATGCTCTGCGCGGTCGGGGCGTTCCAGATCTGGCGCCGCGACGTCCTCGAGGAGGTCGGAGGCTACTCCCGCACGTTCACGTGCGAGGACATCGAGCTCACGTTCCGCGTGCACGAGAAGTTCCTCCGCGAAGGCCGCGACTACGAGATCCACTGCCTGCCCGACAACGTCGGCACCACGGAGGGCCCGGACACGGTGCGCAAGCTCGTCTCGCAGCGCGAGCGCTGGCAGCGCGTCATCAACGAGACGGTATGGCACTACCGGCGCATGTGGTTCCGGAAGCGCTACGGGAGCGTGGGGCTCATCGGCGCGCCCTTCTACCTCCTCACCGAAGTGCTCGCGCCCGTCTTCGAGGTCCTCGCGATCGTCACGCTCGGCGTGGCGGTTGCGCTCGGCGTGTTCGATCCGACGGTCTTCGCCGTGATGCTCGTGGCCATCGCGTTCCTGACGGGAGCGTTGACGGCCTGCGCGATCCTGCTGGACGACCTGCAGTCGCGCACGTACCGCGCCCGCGACCTCGCCCGAATGCTCCTGCTCGCGCCCCTCGACCTCGTGCTGTACAGGCCGATCATCGTCTGGGCGCGGCTGCTCGGCTCCTGGCGCTTCCTCCGCGGCGACAAGGCGTGGCACAAGTTCGAGCGCAACGTGCGCGCGCCGGCGTGAGTCGGTCGATGACGCGACACGCAAGTTTCGTGCTTCGATAGCGTCTTCTCTCGTAGTGCTGAAGGACTACGAGATCCGTTCAGGGGAGCGGGCAGTTTCGATCAGGAGTGCGCCGAGCGCGCAGCAGGCCCTGCTCGACTACGTCAAGTCGCTCGGCTGCCGCGACGCCGAGATCGTGCGACTCGGACAGGCCGCGGTGTCGTGGCGGGGGGCGCGGTACACCGCCGTCCTCGCGGCGAGCGGGGAGTAGCCCCCGGCTCAGGCGAGGGCCGCGAGCACGTCGTCCGCGTGCTCGGCGGGCTTCACCTTGCGCATGATCTTCTTGACGTTCCCGTCCGCGTCGATGACGAACGTCGAGCGCTCCATCCCCATGTACGTCTTCCCGTACATGCTCTTCTCGACCCACGTCCCGTACGCCTCCGCGACCGCATGCTGCTCGTCGGAGAGGAGGGCGAACGGGAGGCCGTACTTCTCGCGGAACTTCACGTGCTTCTTCGGACTGTCCGGGCTCACGCCGAGGACGACCGCACCCGTGCGCTCGAACTCGCCCCAGACGTCGCGGATGCCGCACGCCTGTGCGGTACAGCCGGGCGTGTCGTCCTTGGGATAGAAGTAGAGGACGACTGGCCGGCCGCGGAACTGTGACAACGTCACATCCTCGCCCGAGTCCGACGCCAGCGTGAATTCCGGGGCGCGCTTGCCTTCCTCGATCATCGAGCTGGATCGTAGCCCTGGAGGACCGATCCTCCGATGGCGCATAGCGTTCCGGTGTGGACCGCGTCGACGCAGTCGTCATCGGTGCTGGTGTTCTGGGTCTTGCGGTGGCGCGCGCGCTCGCGATGGCCGGTCGCGACGTCGTGATCCTCGAGGCGGAGGCCGCCATCGGGACGCATACGAGCTCGCGCAATTCCGAAGTCATCCACGCCGGCATCTACTACCCGCGCGACTCGCTGAAGGCACAGACATGCGTCGAGGGTCGTCAGCGTCTCTATGCCTACTGCCTCGAGCGTGGGGTGCCGTACCGACGCTGCGGCAAGTTGATCGTCGCAACCGACACTGCACAGATGGATGAGCTCGAAAGTCTCCGACGACGAGCTCACGCCAACGGCGTGACCGACGTCGCGTTCCTGAATTCCACGCAGGTTGGCGCAAGGGAGCCGCAGCTGCAGTGCGTGGGAGCGCTGCATTCCCCATCGACAGGGATCATCGACAGCCACGCTCTGATGCGTGCGTACCTCGGAGACGCCGAGCGTGCCGGTGCGATGCTGGCGTTGAACTGCCGAGTACTGGAGGGTCTACGGCGCACAGACGGTATCGAGCTACACGTTGTGAACGCCGAACCGATCCTGGCGGCGGAGGTCGTGAACAGCGCAGGATTACGGGCGCCGACGGTTGCCCGGAGCATCGACGGATACCCGGCCGAGCTCGCGCCGCCTGAGTACTACGCCAAAGGCAGCTACTACGCGCTCGCGATACCGTCGCCTTTCTCAGGACTCGTGTATCCGGTGCCTGAGCCAGGGGGTCTCGGTGTACACGTCACCGTCGATCTCGGCGGGCGCGCGCGGTTCGGCCCGGATGTCGAGTGGGTCGACGCGATCGATTACTCGGTGGATCCGCAGCGCGCAGAACACTTTTACGCGGCAATTCGGCGCTACTGGCCGGGCCTTCCGGATGCCGTCCTCGAACCTGACTTCGCAGGGATCCGCCCGAAGATCTCCGGCCAGGACGCACCTGCGGCCGACTTCGTGGTTCAGGGTGCGACCGCGCATGGCGTTCCCGGCCTGGTGAACCTGTTCGGCATCGAATCGCCCGGACTGACCGCCTCGCTCCCGCTCGCCGACGCTGTCCTCGAGCAGCTGCACTGACGTTCCGATGCCATCACTCGAGCGGCGATCTGTGTTGCTGTAGATCCCGGACGTCTCGGTAGGGTCCGCGCGTGGTCTCGCTGCACGTCGTGCTCGGGTTTACGGTCATCGTCGTGTGTGTCGCGTCGGCCGTCGTGGCCTTCGTTGCCTACCGGCGCTCGGGCACGGGCGGGGCGTTCGTGTCGCATGCGCTCGTCCTCGCACAGACGCTCCTCATCGCGCAGGCGGCGGTCGGTCTCCTCCTGCTCTCGGACGGTCATCGCGCGCCCGAGAAACTCCACTACACATACGGAGCGCTCGCGCTCGGGCTCGTGCTCGTGCCCTGGTTCTACGCCCCACGCACCGGGCCAAGGCGGCTTCTGTGGTTCGCGGTCACGACACTCGTCGCGGGCGCCCTCGCGGTGCGAGCATTCATGTCGGGATCGTGAGAGGGCTCTGGGATCGGATACCGCCGCTCGCCCGCGCGCTCGGGATCGTCGCCGCCATCGCGGCGATCGTCGTCGTCCTTTCGCTCGAGCCCGTGGTGGCGACGGTCGGCGGGATCCTGCAGATCGCGTTCTTCCTCGCGATCGCGCTCTTCCTGTTCATGGTCTGGCGGGAGCGTCGTGGCGATCTCGAGGCGTGGTCGGAGTGGAACCGGAAGCTCTTCTACGCCGCGGTGGTGCTCGCGGTGGTGGCGATCGGACTCGCGATCGGCTACGGACTCCCCGCGACGCGCGACGCCTTCGCGCTCGTCGTCGTCCTTGGCGCCTGCGCGTACGTGATCGTGCGCGTGTGGCGCATCGAGCACCGCTACTGATGGGCCACGCGGCCGCTGTCTCGTGTCAGGTAGTGGGCGCCGGCTCCTCGCTTGCCTGCCTCGTCGTCGGGGTTGAGGAGCCCACACGCGTCGATCGAGAGGCAGCCGCAGCCGATGCACGTCGTCAGCCGATCGCGGATCGCGTGCAAGGTGGCGATCTGGCGGTCGAGGTCGTCGCGCCACCGACCTGAGAGCGTCTCCCAGTCACGGCGGGTCGGTGTGCGGCTCGCCGGAAGGCCGTCGAGCGCCGAACGGATCCGCTCGAGCGGAATGCCTGCGGCTCGACCGGCCTGGATGAGGGCGAGCCGGCGAAGCACGGCACGCGCATACCGACGCTGGTTTCCGCTCGTCCGGCTCGCGGTGATGAGCCCTTGTGCCTCGTAGAAGCGAAGCGCCGAGGTCGCGATGCCGCTGCGCACGGCGACCTCTCCGATGGTCAGCTCATCCGGCACTTGACTTAAACAATACTTGAGGTTCTAGTCTGCGAGGATGGCAGTCACCGACGTGGCAGCTGACCGCTTCGTTCCCGTCGCATCTCTCGAGGAGCTGCGAGCCGCGGGCAGGCTCGTGATCCATCACGACCACCACGTCGTGTGCGTCTTCGCCGACGGCGACGACGTCCATGCCGTCGACAACCGATGTCCTCACATGGGCTTCCCGCTGCACCGCGGCACCGTCTGCGACGGGATCCTCACGTGCCACTGGCACCACGCGCGCTTCGACCTGAAGACGGGCGGAACGTTCGACCAGTGGGCGGACGAGCTCCGGAGGTTCCCGACGCGGGTCGACGGCGACACGGTGCTGATCGACCTGACCCAGCCGGGCCATCCGGTCGCCCGCCAGCGGGTGCGCCTGCACGATGGTCTCGAGCGCGACATCCCGCTCGTCGTCGCGAAGGCCGTGCTCGTGCTCCTCGAGGCGGACGGCAGTGGAATCGACACGTTCGGGGCGGGGCTCAACTTCGGCGTGCGGCGTCGTGGCGGCGGCTGGTTCCGCGGCCTGACGACGCTCGTCTGCTTCATGAACCTCACGCCCCGGCTCGACCCGGATGACCGCGCGGCTGCGCTCTATCACGGGCTCGCCGACGTCGCCTCCGACTCGGTGATGGGCTCACCGCACATCCCGCTCGACCCGCTTCCCGGCACCGCCCCCGCGCCCGAACGCCTCGCGCTCTGGTTCAGGAACTTCGTCGACGTTCGCGATGCGGAGGGGGCCGAGCGGGCGCTGATCTCGGCGGTCCGAGGGGGCGCGTCGGCAACCGAGCTCGCGGACATGCTGTTCGCGGCCGCGACCGATCACCGCTACCTCGACGGTGGGCACACGCTCGACTTCGTGAACAAGGCGCTCGAGGCGCTCGACATCGCGGGCTGGGATGCCGCCGAGGCGGTTCTCGCGTCGTTGCCGGCGCAGCTCGCCGGCGCCGAGCGGATGGAGGAGGCGAACGCGTGGCGCAACCCGGTCGACATCGTCGGGCTGCTGGAAACCGCATTCGCCGAGCTCGGCGCCGCGCTCGCGGCACGTCGTCCGCACGGCCCGTGGCAGGGACGGGCGGCTCTCGTCGACACCGTACTGACGGGAGAGGCGCCGGAGATCCTCGGCGCCTTGCTCGAAGCACTGCGCGACGGCGCGACCGAGGTGGAGCTCGCCTCGGCCGTGACGTTCGCCGCTGCCACCCGGATCGCGCGCTTCCCGACGAGCAACGAGTTCGGCGACTGGGACACGGCGCTCCACACGTTCACGTTCGCGAACGCCGTCGAGCAGGGCCTCAGGCGGTCGCCGTCGCCCGAGCTCCTGCGTGGTGTGCTCGACGCGGCGATGAGCGTCCACCTCGACCGCTTCCTGAACGTGCCGGCGACACGGCTCCCCGCGCCGCAGGACGGAGTGGATCCCACGACGCTGCTCGGGACGCTTCCCGCGCTGCTCGATCGGCAGCAGCAGGTCGACGAAGCCGGTCAGCTCGTGACGTCGTACCTCGGCGCGGGCGGCGAGCCGGGGAAGCTCGTCGGGGCGCTCGGGGCCGCACTCGTGCGCGAGAACCGCAACTTCCACACCATCCAGTGCGTCGAGGCCGGTGTTCGCCAGCACGAGCTCCTGTCCGGCACGGACGACGCCGCGATCCCCCTGCTCGCCGCTGCGCGCTACCTCGCCGCGCACGCGACGACGACCCGGTCGCAGCGACAGACGTTCGACATCGCCCGGCGCCTCCACCGCGGGGAGCGCCTGTACGAAGAGGCGGACGTCTAGGGAAGGACGAAGCGCGGCCCCGTGCGGACCGTCGGAGCCGCCGGGTTCACCGGGTGCACGAGTCGGAGCGTGTACCGGTAGGTCCCGGGCTTGAGCCGTCTCGTCCCGAGATCGGGCTGCACGAGCTCGCCGACCCCGGCCGACCCGCTCGCCGCGAGCCTCGTCGCATGCGTCACCGCGTTCTCCAGCCGCACGAGGTAGCGGCAGTCGAGGTCGCAGCGGAAGCTCGTCCGGAAGACGCCGCGCTTCGCTGCGGAGCGGGTTCCGAAGCGGAGGTAGGTCGTGTGCACCGGGAGCTCGAGACCCGGGCACCGCGTCACCGAACCGCCTGCGGTCCGGTCGAGCGACTTCGTGACTCGTTGATGGCTCGTCTTCGGGGTCCCGTCCACGTAGTCGATCCCGGACTGCCACGCGCTGCGGTTGCGTTCGTCGCGCGAGAGGAAGAGCAGCATCCCCTCGACGGTCGGCTGGCAGAACGCGAGCGCGAGCGCCTGCTGGTAGTAGGCGGCCTGCGTCGCCTCGCTGACGGGCTTCGTCGTCGTCGGCTCGTTGCCCGTGTACAGGGAGGACTTCGACGCCGGGATCTCGGACTCGACGCCGAACTCCCCGTAGAAGATCGGCAGCTTCGAACCGGGCTGGGTCGTTCCGTCGAACGCCTCGCCGAGGAGCGCGACCAGCTTGTCGTAGTCCGCAATCGTGATGTTGGTGCCGAGCGGATGCGTGGTCGTCGGCGGCTGGCTCGAGTTGTCCATGTACGGATGGATCGCCAATACGTCCATCACCGGGCGCGTGCGTCCGCTCGCCCGGTAGGCGGCGCCGAGGCCCTGGATGAACGTCGTCGGGGAGTGCGTCGGGCGAATGCCGTTGGGGCGATCCGTGCCACGGGGCGACACGGCGCCGCCGTAGATCCGCACCTCGGGTGAGGCGGCCTTCACCGCGTCGTACGTCTGCGCCAGGAGGGCGAGATACGCCGCGGGCGCGGCGCTCGACCCGTCCACGTTGAACTGGGGCAGCCAGAAGCGGTTCAGGTTCGGCTCGTTGCACACGATGAGGTCCTTCAGCGACGGCACGGCGCGTGCGATTGCCGCCGCATACGACGCGAAGTCCGCCCGTGCAGCGTCGGTGAGCGGTGTCGTCGCCGAGCCGGGGCTCATCACGGTGAGGTAGACCTTCACGCCGTTCTGCGTGCCCGCATCCGCCACGTTGCGCAGGACCCCGAGCTCGGCCTCGCTCGGCGCCGTCTGCCCCGGTCGCCAGTAGCTCGTGATCCGCACCGCGCGGAACCCGGACAGCCGTAGGTCGGCCATCCGCGCATTCGCCTCGACGAGGGTCGAGGTGCGCACGTCGTCCTCGACCGCACCCACGACGAGGCCGGGCCCGGCGTGCGCGAGCGGGGCCACCACGAGGGCGACGAGGCCGACGAAAGCCGCCAGGAGGGCTGAACGCATGGGGATACGCTAGCCCTTGAATGCGTGAAAACCTTGAAGGAAAGCTTCAGACGCTCCCGCGCAGCTCTGGCGTCTACATCTTCCGCGACGAGGCCGGGGACGTCCTCTACGTGGGCAAGGCGAAATCGCTCCGCTCTCGTGTCCGGAGCTATTTCCAGCGCGGAGACACGCGCATGGGAACGGCTCAGCTGACGGAACGGGTCGACGACGTCGAGGTCATCGTCACGCGGACCGAAGCGGAGGCGCTCCATCTCGAGCAGAACCTCGTCAAGCGACACCGCCCGCCGTTCAACATCCGGCTTCGCGACGACAAGTCGTTCCCGTACATCGCGGTCACCCTCACCGACGAGTACCCGCGGGTGATGTTCACACGCGAGCGCCATCGCCGCGGCACCGTCTACTTCGGGCCCTACGCGAACGCGAAGAAGGTGCGCGAGACGCTCGACGTCCTGAACCGCGTGTTCCGCTTCCGGCCGTGCGAGGGGCCGCGTCCCGGGAGGCACTCGGGGATCCCGTGCCTCGACTTCCACATCGATCGCTGCTTCGCGCCGTGCATCGGAGCCATCTCGAAGGAGGGCTACGCCGATGTCATCGACGGCGTCGTCGAGTTCCTCTCCGGCGACACGAGGACGATCCAGGCGGAGCTCAGCGAGCGGATGCGCGAGGCGGCCGCGGAGGGGCGGTTCGAGGAAGCCGCGCGCTACCGCAACCGGCTCTTCTCGATCCGCCACCTCGCCGACCGGCAGGCGGCGGATCGGCGGGACGTCGGCTCGGTGGACGTCATCGGGCTCGCGGTCGACGGCGATCAGGCCACCGTCCAGGTGTTCCCGCTGCGCGACGGGAAGATGATCGACCGCTACGGGTTCCACCTCGAGAACGTCGCCGGCGAGGATCCGCAGTCGATCCTCGAAGCGTTCGTGCTCGAGTACTACGGCGGGTCGCCCAGCGTGCCGCCCGAGGTGCTCGTGCCGCCGGGGATCGACGACGTCGAGGCGCTCGCGGAGTTCCTCGGAGAGCGGCGAGGGTCACGGGTCGTCGTGCGGACGCCTCTCCGCGGCGAGAAGCGGCGCCTC
>DASTWH010000276.1:0-12525 GCA_035758735.1 Gaiellaceae bacterium | reverse complement strand
CTCGCGCGGGGGCATGAAGTCGATGAGGCGGACGACGCCGGAGTCGGTCTCGAGCTCGGTCTCGAGGACGAGTGTGTCGGCGCGGTAGCGCCTGCCCCGAGGCCGGAACTCGCCCGCCGGCTGGATCGTCCAGTGGCCGTTCTCCGGGGTGCCGAGGAGCGCCGCGAAGACGGCACCGGAGTCGAACCGTGGAAAGCAGAGCCAGTCGATTGCGCCGTAGCGACTGACGAGGGCGCCTGTTTGGAGGTCGCCGATGAGCGCGTAGTCCTCGATCAGCGCCACTCGCGACCCTCCAGGAGTGCCGATGCGTAGCGCCCGAAGCGCTTGTGCGCGGCCGCGTCGAAGGCCGCGCGGTACTCCTCCGCAGTGCTCTCGTCCAGCGTCGCCGCATACGTCTCGCGTGTCTCCGACAACGCGTCGCCGATGGCGTCGACGACGAGCTGGTGGTCGCCGTAGAGCTCCTCGGACTGCTCCGCAGCGGCGCTCGACCACGCCGCGTCGGTCTCGGCCGCCTCGGCGAGGAGATCGGTCTCGTCCTCGAAGAGGTCGAGCTGACGCTCGACGAGGTCGTGGAAGCGACGTCGCCGGAGGATCACGTCAGTGCGCGGTAGAGGCCGAGGTGGGCAGCGGCGGAAGCCTCCCAGGTCAGCTCGTCGCGTGCGCGCTCCGCTCCTGCGCGTGCGGCCGCGAGCGCCCCCGGATCGTTCAGCAGTCTCGCGAGGGCGCGGGACATCGCAGCCGTATCGCCCGGCTCGACGACTGCACCTGCCCCGTAGCGCCCGACGACCTCGCCGAGCCCCCCGATGTCGTAGACGACCGCGGGCACGCCGGCGCCCAGCACCTGCAGGAGCGCGCCGGAGACGTCGATCTCCGCGCGGTATGGAAACAGCGCGACGGTCGCCTCCGAGAGCGCCCGCCGTAGCTCCGAGTCGGGGAGGTACCCCAGTCGCCACTCTGCGCGCTCGCCGGCCGTCCGCTGCAGGCCCTCGAGCGGGACGCGGGGATCGCCCACGACCAGAAGCCGCGCATCGGTGACGCCGAGCACGGCCTCGACTGCATCCTCGGTCCCCTTGTAGGGACGGATGAGCCCGAGGCAGAGCGCAGTCCGGCCGTCGTCGCGACGGTCGACCTCGGAGCGGAAAACGGGGTGCCCGATCACGGCGACCCTCTCCTCGTCGAGCCCGAAGTCGACGAGCTGTTCCCGTCCGCGCTCGGAGTGCACCACGACGCGCTCGAATCGTGCGAAGAGTGCGTGCCACATCGAGGTCCTCGAGATCGTGCGGCGTGGGATGACGTCGTGCGCCGTGAGCACCGCCGGGCTGCGTGGCCGAAACAGCCAGCGGTCGAGCTCGGGTGCGCCGAGCCACTGGAGGTGGACGACATCGGGCTTCGTGAACGCGAGTCGTGCCATGCCGAAGGGATGCTCGAGCGCCTTCACGGCGAGCCGCACCCGGTTGCCGCCCATCCGCGACGAGAGCGGATAGAACCACTCATGCGCCGCGTAACCCTCGGGGGTGGCCACGGATCCGAACCTGAACCGGGAGGTCACGAGCTCGACCTCCGCACCGGCACGTGCGAGAGCCGCCGAGAGCGAGCGGTCGTACGGCGGCGTGTATGCGGGCGGGTCGGCGATGACGACACGCATGGCGGCGAACGTTAGACGCGGCGGTCGGCAGAATCCGCCGGGTGACGTACGAGGAGGCGCGCGCGCAGTTTCCGGTGCTCGAGCGTTACGCGTACCTGCAGGCCGGGAGCGTCGGGCCGCTCGCGCAGGGGACGATCGACGCGATGCGCGCGGCCGAGCAGGACGGTCTCGAGAACGGCCGCGGTTCGATCGCCCAGTTCACCCGGCTCATCGAGGAGCGCGAGGCGCTGCGCGCCGAGATCGCGGCCCTCGTCGGCGTCTCGGCGGAGTCCGTCGCGCTGACGGCGTCGACGACCGACGGCTGCAACGTCGTCCTCGCCGGCCTCGGGCTCGGTCCCGAGGACGAGGTGATCACGACGACCGACGAGCACTTCGGGCTGATCGGCCCCTTGCACATGTCGCGTGCGAAGGTCGTGGTCGTCGAGCCCGACGCGGAGCGGATCGCGGGGGCGGTGACCGCGAGGACACGGCTCATCGCGCTCTCGCACGTCCTCTGGACGACCGGCGCGATCCTTCCGGTGCACGAGCTCCGCAAACAGACGGGGCTGCCGATCCTCGTCGACGGGGCACAGTCGGTGGGCGTCGTCGACGTCGACGCGACGGGCCTCGACTACTTCACCGTGTCGGGGCAGAAGTGGCTCGCGGGCCCAGAGGGGACGGGCGCGCTCGTCGTCGCAGATCCGGAGGCGCTCCGCATCGCGCGGCCGAGCTATCTCTCGCAGCGAAGCTACGAGCCCGACGGGACCTTCGAGGCGAAGGAGGGTGCGGCGCGGTTCGACCCGAACGTGACGCCGAAGGCGGCAGTCGCGGGTCTTCGTGCCGCCATGTCGTCCACGCCGGAGTGGGCACACGAGCGGGCGCGCTCGCTGGCGGAGCAGTTCCGGGAGACGCTCCGCGACGCCGGCTGCGAGGTCGTCGTGCCCGGGGAGCGCGCGACGCTCGTGTCTTGGCGCGTCGCCGCCGACGAGTCGGCGGAGATCGTGGCGCGTCTGGCCGAGGCCGACGTCATCGTCCGCGACCTGCCCGGCCGCGGCCTCGTGCGGGCCTCGGTGGGCTGGTGGAACGACGAGTCGGATCTCGACCGGCTCGTGTCCGCGCTGTAGCCTCGAGCCATGTGCTTCGACCTCGATTCCGCACCGCCGATCCCGGCCATCTCGGGCGCCGCGGTCTCGCACGACGATCTCGTCCTCGAGGTATCCGACGGGAACCGCTTCGCGGCATTCCTCGCGACACCCGAGGAGCCATCCTCGGTCGGCGTGGTGATCCTCCCCGACGTCCGGGGGCTCTATCGCTTCTACGAGGAGCTCGCACTGCGCTTCGCCGAGCGCGGTTACCCCGCACTCGCGTTCGACTACTTCGGTCGGACCGCGGGGATCGAGAAGCGCGACGACGACTTCGAGTACATGCCGCACGTCCAGCAGACGACGCCGGCCGGCGTCCAGACCGACGTCGCCGCGTGTGTGGAGCACATGCGAGCGGGTGGCGCAACGTCGGTTTTCACGGTCGGCTTCTGCTTCGGGGGACGCAACTCGTGGCTCGCCTCTGCGGGCGGGCACGGGCTCGCCGGCGCTATCGGCTTCTACGGGCGTCCCGGCCAGGGCAACGACGGCTCACCGGGGCCGATCCAGCGCGCGGGGGAGATGGCGGCGCCGATCCTCGCCCTCCAGGGCGGCGACGACCCAGGGATCCCGGTGGAGGACTCGCAGACGTTCGACCGGGCGCTCTCCGAGGCGGGCGTCGAGCATGAGGTCGTGATCTACGCCGGCGCGCCCCACAGCTTCTTCGACCGCAAGCACGAGGAGTTCGCCGCCGACTCGGAGGACGCCTGGAACCGCGTCCTCGGGTTTCTCGCCCGCTACGCCTGAACGGCGTCCGCGGCCGTGCGGAGCCCGAGCTCCGCGGCGATCGGCTGCATCGCGGCGACGATGTTCGAGATGTGCTCGTCGAGTGACAGTCCGAGGAGCTCGGCGCCCGCGTAGACCTCGTCGCGGTGGACGCCGGCGGCGAACGACGGCTGCTTCAGCTTCTTCTTGACGGACTTCGGCTCGAGACCGTCGAGCCCCGTCGGCCGTACGAGCCCGCAGGCGTGGACGAATCCGGAGAGCTCGTCGCACGCGAAGAGAACCCTCTTCAGCTGCGTGTCCCGGGGCATCTCGAGGTGCTCGGCGTGCGAGAGGACCGACTCGATCAGGTCCTCCGGGTACCCGAGCTCGCGGAGGATCGGCGCGCCGTCCTGCGGATGCTTGTCCAACGTGGGGTGGATCTCGTAGTCGAAGTCGTGGAGGAGCGCGGTGGCGCGCCAGAAGTCCTCGTCCTCGCCGTACAGGCGTGCATAGAAGCCGACGGAGGCTTCCACTGCGAGCGCGTGCCTCAGGAGCGCGTCGCTCTTCGTGTACTCCGTGAGCGTCTCCCACGCTTCTGCTCTGGTCGCCCGCATGGCGGAGTACGATAGCCGCCGCCGTTGGAGCCCCAGTGAGTCAGAAAACCGTCGCGCCGTGCGGAACCTGGTCGTCGCCGATCTCAGCGGAGATGGTGGCGGAGGCAGGCGTTCGGCTTTCCGCACCTTGGCTCGAGGACGGCGCCGTGTGGTGGCTCGAGGGCCGCGCTGCAGAGGGCGGGCGCGTCGCGCTCGTGCGGCGTGAGCCGGACGGACGCACAGCGGACGTCGTGCCCGCGGACTTCAACGTCCGCACATCGGTGCATGAGTACGGCGGCGGTGCGTACTGCGTGCATCGCGGAGTGGCGTTCTGCTCGAACTTCGAGGACCAGCGTCTCTATCGGATCGACCCGGGTCGCGATCCCGTGCCGATCACGCCGGACGTCCCGAACCGGCGTCATCGCTACGCCGACGGCCGCGTGACCCCCGACGGCTCCCTCTGGATCGGCGTCCGCGAGCGCCACGCCGAGAGCGATCGTGCCAGGGACGTGGTGAACGAGCTCGTCGCCGTGCCCACCGACGGCAGCTCCGAGCCCCGGATCGTCGCCGGAGGGCGCGACTTCTACTCGAACCCGCGGATCTCGCCGGACGGTGCTCGTCTCGCTTTCCTCGCCTGGGACCTCCCGTGGATGCCGTGGGACGGCTGTGAGCTGCACACCGCCGACCTCGCGACCGAAGGCGAGCTGTCGAACCTCACGCACGTCGCAGGCGCAGACGGTGAAGAGTCGATCTGGCAGCCGGAATGGAGCCCCGACGGCGACCTCGTGTTCGCGAGCGACCGGAGCGGGTGGTGGAACCTGGAGCGGATTCGAAACGACACGCGACTGCCGCTCCGCTCCGACGAGGCCGAGTACGGCTACCCGGCTTGGGTTTTTGGCGCGCGGTCGTTCGCCTTCCTCGGCGACGGACGCATCGTCTGCGGGTTCGAGGACGCCGGATTCACCCGCTTCGGCGTGCTCGCACCGGAGACGGGCGAGCTCGAGACGCTCGACATCGGACTCGACTCCTGGAGGTCGCCGTACGTCTGGGGAGAGGGGACGCACGTCGTGATCGCCGCCGGCTCGCCGACGGTGCCGACACGGATCGTTCGGGCGGACGTCGAGACCGGAGACGTGGAGACCCTTCGAAAGAGCATGGAGACGGGGTTTCCGACGGGCCTGCTCTCGGTGCCGGTTGCGATCGACTTCCCGACCGAGGGCCGGCTCACCGCACACGCGCTCTTCTACGCACCGGCGAACCCCGAGTTCGAGACGCCGACCGGGGAGGCGCCCCCTCTCATCGTCATGAGTCACGGTGGGCCGACCGACAGTGCGAACCCGGCCTACGACGTCGGGATCCAGTACTGGACGAGTCGCGGGTTCGCCGTGGTCGACGTCGACTACGGCGGCTCGACCGGGTACGGGCGTGCGTATCGGGAGCGGCTGAACGGGCAGTGGGGCGTCGTCGACCTCCAGGACTGCGTCAATGCTGCGCGCTACCTCGTCGATCAGGGCCAGGCGGACCCCGATCGACTCCTCATCACGGGTGGCAGCGCGGGCGGGTACACGACGATCTGCGCGCTGACGTTCACCGACGTCTTCGCGGCGGGCGCGACCTACTTCGGTATCGCCGACCTCGAACAGTTCGGCGGCGGGGAGACGCACAAGTTCGAGCTGCAGTACGAGCACACGCTCATCGGGCCCTATCCGGAAGAGGCCGACCTCTACAAGGCGCGCAGCCCGATCCACTTCACCGACCGACTCTCGACGCCGATGCTCGTGCTCCAGGGCGCGGACGACCGCGTCGTTCCTCCGTCTCAGGCCGAGCTCATCGTGGGCGCGCTCCGAGAGCGTGGCGTGCCGCACGCATACCTCCTGTACGAGGGCGAAGGGCACGGCTTCCGCAAAGCCGAGAACATCGCGGGCTCGCTCGAGGCGGAGCTCTCGTTCTACGCGCAGGTGCTGGGCTTCGAGCCCGCCGGCGACGTCCCGAAGCTCCGGATCGTCAACCTCGCGGAGTAGCCTGGGGGCCGTGAAGACCGCGAGTAGCATTGCGCGCGCGATGCAGTCCTTCGTGATCGAAGGCGGCCGCCCCCTGTCGGGGACCGTGCGCGCGTCGGGCAACAAGAACGGGGCGCTGCCGATTCTCGCCGCGTGCACGCTTGCGTCTGCGGAGGTGCATCTGACGAACGTTCCGCGCATCCGAGACGTCGAGACGATGGTCGAGCTCCTGGCAGACCTCGGTGCGGACGCCGAGTGGGTGGGGCCGAACGAGGTTCGAATCGACCCCGAGGGCATGGGAAAGACGGATCTCGACGCCGAGCTCGCTCGCGAGATCCGCGCGTCGTTCCTCCTCGCAGGGCCGCTCCTCGCCCGTTTCGGCCGCGTGACGGTGCCCCCTCCGGGCGGTGACGTCATCGGGCGCCGACGGCTCGACACGCACGTTCACGCGTTCGCGGCGCTCGGGGCCGACGTCCACATCGACGGCGTCTACGAGCTGACCGCGGACGGGCTCCGCGGCACGCGCATGTACCTGGACGAGGCGTCCGTCATGGGGACGGAGAACGCGATCATGGCCGCCGTCCTCGCGGAGGGCGAGACGGTTCTCGGCCACGCCGCCTGTGAGCCGCACATCCAGGATCTCTGCCGCTTCCTCGTCTCGATCGGCGCGCACATCGAGGGAATCGGGTCGAACGTCTTGCACATCGAAGGCCGCCCGGAGCTCGGAGGCGGCGAGTACATGGTCGGTCCCGACCACATCGAGGTAGCCAGCTTCGTCGGCCTCGCGGCCGCGACGGGCGGTGAGATCGTCGTGACCGGCGTCGAGCCTGACGACCTCATCTCGATCGTGCCCGCGTTCCGGAAGCTGGGAGTCGAGATGGAGATCTCGGACTCGAGCGTGCGTGTTCCGGCCGGGCAGCACCTCCTCGTCGAGGACGACTTCGGCGGCCAGATCCCGAAGATCGAGAGCGGCATCTGGCCGGCATTCCCTGCTGACCTCACCTCGATCGCTGTCACGGTCGCGACGCAGGCCCGGGGAACGATCCTCATCTTCGAGAAGATGTTCGAGAGCCGGCTGTTCTTCGTGGACAAGCTCGTCTCAATGGGTGCCCGGATCATCCTCTGCGATCCCCACCGGGTCGTCGTGACCGGCCCTGCGACGCTCTACGGCGAGCGCCTCGAGAGCCCGGACATCCGCGCGGGCATGGCGATGCTCATCGCCTCGCTCTGCGCAGAGGGGACCTCCACCATCGGGAACATCCGCCAGATCGACCGCGGATACGAGCGCATCGACGAGCGCCTGCGCGATCTGGGCGCGTCGATCGAGCGCACCGAGCTGTGACCAACGCCGGCGCGGCGCGCATCGACCTTCGAGGCGGCGAGAGTCAGGTCGCGACAGGGGTCGCCGTTCTCGACCACCTCCTCGAGGAGCTCGCGTACGCGGGCGGGTTCGGTGTCGTGCTCGAGATCGCACCGGACGACCCGGAGGCCGAGGTGGGGCGTGCAGGGGAGGCGTTCGGCGACGCGCTCGCGCCGTTGCTCGCCGCTGAGGGCGCCGGACGCGGCTCCGGCCTCGCCCCGGCCGACGAGGCGCTCGCGATGGTCGTCGTCGAGGCTTCCGGGCGACCGCTCGTCGTCTCGAACGCCGACCTCACGTCGACGCGCGCCGGAGGGCTGCAGAGCGACCTCGCCGCGACCTTCCTCGATGAGCTCGCCGACGCGGCCGGTCTGACCATCCACGTGCGCCTGATCGAGGGGAAGGACTCGCAGCACGTGCTGTCCGCGATCTTCAAGGCGCTCGGGATCGCGCTCGCGAACGCGACGAGAGGAGAGGGCTAGTGGCCGAGAAGGACGTCATCAGCACGGACCAAGCGCCGGGGCCGTTCCAGGGTGCGCCGTACAACCAGGCGATCCGGGTCGGCGACCTCGTCTTCGTGGCCGGTCAGCTCGGCATCTCGCTGGAGACAGGCGCGCTCGCGGGTGCAGGCGTCGCCGAGCAGACCGAGCAGGTCATGGCCAACCTCGGGGCGATCCTCGAGGCGGCCGGGAGCGGGCTCGACAGGCTCGTCAAGACGACCGTCTTCCTCATGGACCTCGGTGACTTCGCCGCCATGAACGAGGTCTATGCGAAGCACGTCGGAGACCGGCCGCCGGCGCGTTCCACCGTGCAGATCTCAGGGCTACCGAGCGGCGCGCTGGTCGAGATCGAGGCCGTCGCACACGTCTGAGCCGACCGCCTCGGCGACAATGAGCCGATGCGCGCCGAGCAGGTCATCGCCACGCATGGAAACACGGACTTCGACGCGTTCGGAGCGATGCTCGCTGCGCGGCTCCTCTACCCGGACGCCGTCGTCGCCGTCGGGACGCTGAACCGGAACGTCCGCGAGTTCTACCGGCTACACGCCGAGGAGCTCGGTGCGATCGCCGAGGTCGGACGCCTCGAGGTCGATGCGATCCGCCGGCTGATCGTCGTCGAGGTGGCGACCGCCTCGCGGCTCGGTGAGCTCGAGCGCGTGGCCCTCGACCCCGACGTCGAGACCGTGCTCTTCGACCACCATGGCGACGAGGCGGTACCCGGGTGGGTCTCGGGCGACGCCGCGGTCCTCTCGTCGGACGGCGCGCTCACGACGACGCTCGTCGGGATCGTCGCCGAGCGCGAGCTCTCACCGACGGTGCTCGAGGCGACGGCGTTCGCCCTCGGCATCCACGAGGACACGGGTTCGCTGACGTACGTGACGACCACGCAGCGCGACGTCGACGCCCTCTCGTGGTGCGTCCGGCACGGAGCGCGCCAGGAGCTCGTCAACGAGTACCTCCACACGCCTCTCGCGTCCGGCGAGCGAGAGCTGCTCCAGGCGTTGATGGAGCGTCTCGAGCCCGTCGCGGCGAGCGGTGAGGAGGTTCTCGTCGCGGCGTTGCACTGGCCCGAGTACGTCGACGGGGTCTCGAACCTCGCCCACAAGATCGTCGACCTCACCGATGCCCGCGCCCTCGTCCTGCTGGTCGAGATGGACGAGCGCGTCTTCGTCGTCGTCCGCAGCCGGACGGCGGCGATCGACGCGGCCGCCATCGCGAGTGCATTCGGCGGCGGGGGTCACGCGCAGGCGGCCTCGGCGATCGCGCGGTCCGGACTCGGGGACGCGCACGAGCGGGTGCGGGAGATCCTGGCGAGCGCCGCAGGCCGCACCCGCACGGCCCGGGACGTCATGTCGAAACCAGTCCGCAGCATCGAGCCGACCGCGAGCGTCCGCGACGCCATGACCATCTGCCAGCGACACGGTCAGAGCGGCGTGTTCGTCGTCGAGGACGGTCGGCTCGTGGGCGGCGTCAGCCGTGAGGACCTCGACAAGGCCATCGGGCACGACCTCGCGCACGCGCCGGTGCGGGGGATCATGAGCAGTCACGTCGTCGGCACCGGTGAGGACGCCACGGTCGCCGAACTGCGGGCGCTCGTCACCTCCGCGGAGGACGGCCGCGTCGCCGTGCTCCGCGACGACGCGCTCGTCGGTGTCGTCAGCCGTGCGGATCTCCTGCGCGAGCTCGAGGGGACGATCGCTGCCCCTGCCGAGCCGGCGTCGAACATCGCGTCGGAGCTGCGCTCGTCTCCACGGGTTGCGGCAGTGCTCGCGGCGGTCGCGACGCTCGCCGACCGGCCGGACGGTGTCTACCTCGTGGGTGGGACGGTTCGGGACATCCTTCTCGGCGAGGACAGCTTCGACGTCGATATCGCCGTCGAGGGTGACGCGATCGAGTTCGCGTACGCGCTCGCGCGGGGGCTCGGCGGTCGGGCGACGCCGCATCGGAAGTTCGGGACTGCAGTCGTCTCGTACGGTGAGGACGAGCACGTCGACGTCGTGACGACGCGCACGGAGTTCTACGACGCACCGGGTGCGCTGCCGACGGTCGAGCGGGCGGGCCTGCGTGAGGACCTCTTCCGGCGCGACTTCACGATCAACGCGATGGCCGCATCGCTCGCCGCTCACGACTTCGGACGGCTCGTCGACCCGTTCGGGGGGAGGGCAGACCTCGATGCGGGCGTGCTTCGCGTTCTGCACAACCTGTCGTTCATCGACGATCCGACGCGGATCTTCCGCGGAATCCGTTACGAGGCTCGGTACGGAGTGCGCTTCGACGACCACTCCGCGCGCCTGCTCCGCGGGTGCATCGAGATGGGGCTCGTCGGGGATCTCTCGACGTCTCGGCTCCGGGACGAGCTCGTTGCGCTGCTCGAGGATCCCGGCGCTCCGGAGGGCATTCGCAGGCTCGGTGAGCTCGGGGCAGACCACGCCGTCCACCCTCGACTCGCCGGCGACGAGGCGGCCGCGCAACTGTTCGCCGGCGCACTCCGGCTTCGGGGCGAGCTCGGCGTCGAGATTCCCGTCTGGCGGATCGGAGTCGCCGCTCTCGCACGCGAGCTGACCTCCGACGAGGCATACGACTGGCTCGAGCGGTTGAAGATCCGACGGCGCGACGTCGAGCGCATCGTCGGCGCCGTCACGGTTGCCCCGCGGATCGTCGAGCGGCTGCGCACGGATGAGCTCGAGCCCGCCCAGGTCGTCGCGCTGGTCGAGCCGTTCGCACCCGACGCTCCGTTGCTTGCCCTCGCTCGCGACGACAGGCCGGAGCTCCGCGAGTACTTCGCGCGCCTGCGCGACGTGCGCCTCGAGATCGGCGGCGCGGATCTCATGGCGCTCGGCCTCGCGGAATCGCCGCGCATCGGTGAGATCCTCGGTGAGCTTCGCCGGCGCAAACTCAACGGCGAGCTCGCGGGACGTGACGAGGAGCTGGCCGCCGCGCGCGAGCTCGCCACTGCCGTCTCGACCGGATGAGCGTCGCGTCCGCCTCGGAGATCGCGGAGCGCTACGCGCGGGTTCGCGAGGAGGTCGGCGCTGCCGTCACCGTGGTCGTCGCGACGAAGTACGTGACCGCAGACGAGCTCGGCGTCCTCGCCGAAGCCGGCGTCGAGGTCGTCGGGGAGAACCGCGCGCAGGATCTCGAGCGGAAGCACGCCGAGTTCGGCGACGCCTTCCGCTGGCACTTCATCGGGCACCTGCAGTCGAACAAGGTGCGGGTCGCGAACGCCCTCTGCGAGCTCGTGCACTCGGTCGGCTCGGACTCTGCGGCGCGCCGGGTGACGGTTCCGGCGCTCCTCGAGGTGAACCTCTCGGGCGAGGGTTCCAAGTCGGGCGTCGCTCCCGAGGAGATCGCCGGGTACGTCGAGCGCTATCCGCTGATTCGCGGCCTCATGACCATGCCGCCACTCGCGGCGGAGCCCGAGGCGTCGAGGCCGCACTTCCGGCGTCTTCGCGAGCTCGCAACCGCGCACGGACTGCCCGAGCTCAGCATGGGCACCTCGCAGGACTACCGCGTCGCCGTCGAGGAAGGGGCGACGTTCGTCCGCGTCGGCTCGACGATCTTCGCACCCGATCGGGGCTAACATCCCGCGGTCATGGGGTTCAGCGACCTCTGGAACCGCACGCTCGTGTACTTCGGGATCGCCGAAGACGAGGAATGGGACGACGACGAGCTCCAGACGAGCGAGCAGCAGCTCGAGGAGAGCTACCGGCGCCGCGACCGCCAGAACGTGCGACGGCTGCCGAGCTCGGTCGAAGCAGAGGGCTGGGAGTCCGAGGAGTCGCCCGAGCCGCAGCCGAGGCGTGAGCGCTCGTCGCGTCTGCGGAGCGTCTCCGCTCCCGCGCCGGCGAAGGTGCATCTGGTCCAGCCGCGCGCGTTCAACGACGCGAAGCAGATCGCCGATCGCTTCAAGGCACAGATCCCGGTGATCATCAACCTGCAGAGCGCGGACACGGAGCTCTCGAAGCGGCTCATCGACTTCGCGAGCGGGCTGACGTATGCGCTCGACGGGAGCATGCAGCGGGTCGCCGACAGGGTGTTCCTGCTGACGCCCCGGGACGTCGAGCTCTCCGCCGAGGAGCGCGCCCGCGCCATGGAGCGCGGCGGCTTCTACAACCAGGCGTAGAGCCGTAGGAACCGTCGCCTCGGCGGCGAACACGCGTCCGATGGGCGCGCACGCCTCTTTCGGCTTCCTTGCGGACACGGCCTCGTCGCTGCAGAGCTTCGTGACCGTGTTCGTGTCGATCTACATCCTCTTCATCTTCGCGTGGGTGCTGCTCTCGTGGATCCGGCTGCCGTATTCCAGTGTGGCCGCATCTCTGCAACGATTCCTGGACGAAGTCGTCAATCCATACATCGGTCTCTTCCGAGGCCGGATACCGACGCTGGGGCCACTCGATCTCTCGCCTATCGTGGCCGTGGTCGTCCTGCTCGTTGCGGCACAAGTCGTCAATGCCCTGATCGGGCGTCTCCTCTAAGGAGGTCTCATGCCGCTCACACCTGTGGAAGTCAGACACGTCGATCTCAACCGGGCATGGCTGCGCGGTTACCGGCGAAAGCCGGTCGACCAACTGCTGGACGAGATCGCGGACAGCTTCGAGGAGGTGTGG
>DASTWH010000174.1:0-10539 GCA_035758735.1 Gaiellaceae bacterium | reverse complement strand
CGAGATGGAGACGACGGTCGGCGTCGCCAGATACGCGCCGCTGAACGCGATCGCGCTGCTCGTCGGCTCGCAGACCGGGCGTCCCGGAGCGATGACGCAGTGCGCGGTGGAGGAGCGGCGCAACCTCGAGCTCGCGATTCGCGGTCTCGTCACCTACGCCGAGACGCTGTCCGTCTACGGCACGGAGCCCGTCTTCGTCGACGGCGACGACACACCCTGGTCGAAGGCGTTCCTGGGAGCTGCCTACGCCTCGCGGGGAGTGAAGGTGCGGTTCACCTCGGGCACGGGGTCGGAAGCGCTCATGGGGTACGCGCAGGGCATGTCGATGCTCTACCTCGAAGCCCGCTGCCTCGCGGTCGTGCGCGCGGCGGGGTCACAGGGCGTGCAGAACGGGTCGATCTCGTGCGTCGCACTCGTCCTCTCGGTGCCGGGCGGGACGCGCGCGATCCTCGGCGAGAACGTCCTCGCAGCCTGGCTCGACCTCGAGGTCGCGTCGGGGAACGACGCCATCTCGTCGCACTCGGAGATCCGCAAGACGGCCAAGCTGATGGGGCAGTTCCTTCCCGGAACGGACTTCGTCACGTCCGGCTACTCCGTCATGCCGCGCCACGACAACACCTTCGGCGGCGGGAACTTCGACGCGGACGACCTCGACGAGTGGCTGACGATCCAGCGCGACTGGCAGGTGGACGCCGGCATCGAGCCGGTGACCGAGGAGGAGCTGCTGCGCGTCCGCGAGCGTGCCGCGCGAGCGGCGCAGGCGGTGTTCGCGGAGCTCGGGTTGCCCGCGATCTCGGAGGAGGAGGTCGCCCTCGCGACGACCGGCTACGACGCGCGCGAGCTGCCGGACCGCGACCGGGCCGCGGACGTCGAGGCTGCGGACGAGCTCCTGGCCCGTGGGGTCTCGGGGCTCGACGTCGCACTCGCGCTCGATCGTCAAGGGTTCGACGACGTCGCCCAGGCCGTGCTCGGGATGCAGCGCCAGCGCGTGTCCGCGGACTACCTGCAGACGTCGGCGGTCATCGGGGCGGACGGCATCGTCCTCTCCGCCGTGAACGACCCGAACGAGTACACGGGACCGGGGACGGGTTACCGACTCGACGGCGAGCGCTGGGAGCTCCTGCAGCGGCTCCCACAGGTCGTGGCTCCGGAGGACCTGCTCGGTGACGCGGAGGGCGCCGAGCCGATCGTGGCCGAGCGCGGCGAAGCGGAGAGAGGTGAGGAGCCGGCCGAGGTCGTGGTCGCGGTCGGCCCGGCGTTCGCCGGCGCGATCCGCCGCACGATCGCCGACCTCGACCATCGCGCCGTGCTCGATGCGGTCTGCGAGGGCATCCGCGACGGCGGCGCCGAGCCGAGGCTCGTTCGTGTGCGCCGGGTCGCGGACGTTGCGTTCATTGCACACGATGGCGCCGTCCTCTCGGGCTCCGGTGTCGCGATCGGGCTGCAGTCGAAAGGCACGGCCGTCATCCACCGCGTGGACCTGCAGCCGCTCGACAATCTCGAGCTGTTCGGCATGTCGCCGCTGTACACCGTCGAGTCGTACCGCGCAATGGGCCGCAACGCGGCCGGCTACGCGCTCGGCAAGCGCGTCGGCCCTGTTCCGACGCAGCTCGACAACTTCGCACGCGCGAAGCTCATCGTCCGCACGACGCTGCTCCACGCACGCGAGACGCAGGCCGTCGTGCCGGGCGGCGCCGCGCTCGAGCTCGAAGTCGTGACGACGCCGGTCGCCTAGCTACTCCTGCTGCTTGCCCGCGATGCCCCAGTGCCTCGGGGAGACGCCTTCGATGATCACCTGGATGTGCTCGACGGCGGCACCACTGGATTCATGAAGCGCGTTCGTGAGCGCCTCGATCATCTTCGGGACGGACTCCTCGGTCACGCGACGGTCGTACAGCTTCACCTCGATGACTGGCATGGTTTGACCTCCTCTCGACGAGGCCCGATCCTACGCGGAGCGCCGTCGGATCGAGGAGGTCAACATGCCGTTCCACACGCTCGGTCGGGAGAACGGATCCGTCGTGCTCGGAGACGCGACGCCGGATCCGGAGCTTCGTCAGGTCGACGAGGACACGTTCGTGATTCTCAAGAGCTTCTGTTACCGGGCTGCGCACGGGGACCCCGACGAGGACGCGCTGTACCTCGTCCCCGGCGAAGACTTCGAGCCCACTGCGCCGCTCGAGCTCGGGCCGCGTGTCGTCGTCCCACCCGACCACTCGGGACGAACGGATCTTGCGTCCGTGCCCTCGCTCTTCTGGTGGCTGATTGCGAGCTACGGGAACCACACACGGGCGTCGCTGCTGCACGACGCGCTCTACGTGGACGAGGGCGTCCCGCCCGTGCCGCGCCGCACGGCGGACCGGCTCTTCCTCACGGCGCTGCGAGAACCGCGGCCGCAGAAGGGCGGCGCGTTCCGGCACTGGCTGATGTGGGCGGCCGTGAGCGCATTCGGCACGATGCGCTGGCGCCTCGGATACCTCTTCGGGCTCCATCTGGTCGCCGTCTGGACGCTGACCATCTGGGCGGCCGTCTGGGCGTGGGGTGACGGCATCGGCGGGATCGGGTGGAGCCCGTGGCAGATCGTGCTCGTCGCTCTCGCCGGACTCGTCTTCCTCGTCGTGCTCGGCAGCTCCTGGCGGGCGGGCGTGGATCTTCGCGGAGGCTGGCTCGTCCCCACGGCGCTGGCCAGCCTGCTCATCGTCGTGCCGCTCGCAAACGAGTGGACGTATCCATTCGAGCTCGAGCTCGATCCGTTCACGCTGCTCGTCGTCGCGCTCGCGCTCACGTTGGTGGGGCCGCTCTGGGGACTGTGGGTCGACCGCACGCTGCGAGGTTGGCTCTGGCCGACGGCGCTGATCGCGCTGCCCATCGCCGTGATCCCGGCGGCTCTGATCCTCGTCGCCGTCGTGCTCGTCTGGCTCGTCGATCTCGGGGCGTCGCTGGCCGCGAGTCTTCGGAAGACGCAAGACGGCGAGAAGCGGCCGTTCGAGGTTCCGACCCTCAACACGACCGCGCGTGCGTGAGGTCGCTACGACGGCGCAGGGGGCATCTGGTCGACGGGCCACGGCTTGCCGGCGACGCCCCAGTTCTTCGGGTTGTGCCCCTCCACGATGACCCAGGTGTGCTCCTTCAGCCCCGGGTGCGTCGCCTCGCCCAGCGCGTCCGTGAGCTTCTCGATCAGTGCGGCACTCGTCTCGTCGCTCATGCGGTAGTCGAAGAGCTCGACCCTGATCAGCGGCATGAGGCCTCCTTCCGGTTAGGTTTCGCGCGTGCCTCCGCGCCTCCAGCACTGCGGGCTGATCGTCGCCGATCTCGAGCGCTCGCGTCGCTTCTACGGCGGGGCTCTAGGACTAGAGGAGGTGCCGCGTCCGCACAACTTCCGGTTCGAGGGCGCGTGGTTCCAGGTGGGCGACGACCAGCTCCACCTCCTCGTGGAGTCGGAGACGACGAGCCGGGCGGGTGGCGCCGATCCCGGCGCGAGCGCGACGATGGGCCTCGCGAATCACATCGCGGTCGAGATCGACGATCTCTCAGCGGCCCGCGCGCGGCTGGACGAGCACGGCGTCGCGCTCATCGGCGGCCCGATGCCGCGGGGCGACGGCTACGACCAGATCTTCCTGCGCGACCCCGACGGGCACGTGATCGAGCTCTTCCAGTTCACGGGCGAGGATCAGTCGGACGCGCCCCTGCGCGAGCCGATCCGCAGCTAGTTCACGCGGACTCTTCGATCCGCATCATCCCGACCGAGACGATGGTGCGGTATCGCGCGAAGGCGTGGTGGCCCGCCTGGAGGAGGTAGTGATCGGCTTCGAGCACGCGCGCGTAGACGTCGAGCGGAACCTTGACGAGCCGGTCGCAGTCGGCCCTCGTGCACTCACATGCGAGCTCGACGAGCCCCTGGGCGTCGGTAGTGGGATTCGACGTGACGCTGATGCGATTCGCCTCCCGCTGGGCGACACGGTGCGAGATGCCTTCTTGCTCGGTCGCCGCCTGCTCCTCCGCCGATTGGCGCATCGCGTCTCCTCCTGCCATGAACGGATAGGGAGGCGCAGGCTGCGCCTTCGGTATTCGTCCCGTGTGGACTCAGTGTACGCGCCGCCTCGCGGGATCCGTCCGGGGCGTCGAGCCTGCCGACTGCTAGGCTGCGACCTACGGACGGCGCCGTCGTCCCGTGAGGTTTGACTTCTTCGGTTCCTCCTGTGGGTCGAGGCAGACGGATCTCGACCAACGCTTCAAGACATAGGAGTCGAATCGAATGCAGTCCTTTTCCGAGCTCGGCGTACCCGCGCGCATCGTCCGCGGGCTCACCGAGCGTGGTATCCACACCCCGTTCCCGATCCAGGAGCGCGTCCTGCGAGACGCACTCGCCGGGCGCGACATCCTCGCCAAGGCGCCGACCGGTTCGGGAAAGACCCTCGCTTTCGCAATCCCGCTGGCCGAACGGCTGAACCACGGGGACGCCCGTCCTTCCGCGCTCGTCCTCGTTCCCACGCGCGAGCTCGCGTCGCAGGTCGCGGTCGAGGTGGCCGCACTGGCACCGAGCGGTGTCGAGGTGGCGACCGTCTACGGCGGCGTTCCCGTGCACACGCAGGCGAAGCGCGCTCGGCGGGCGCACGTCCTCGTCGCGACGCCGGGCCGGCTGAACGACCTGCTCGAGCGCAAGGCCGTCTCGCTCGACCGCGTCGCGATCCTCGTGCTCGACGAGGCCGACCGGATGCTCGACATGGGCTTCAAGCCTCAGGTCGACCGCATCGTCCGGCAGCTTCCGCGCGACCGGCAGACGATGTTCTTCTCCGCGACGCTCGACGCGATGGTCGGCGAGCTTGCTCGCGCCTATACGTCGAACCCGGTCAGCTGCGAGGCGGCTCCGATTGCCGACGAAGGCGGCGAGGTCGAGCATCGGTTCATCCCGGTGCAGCCCGACGACAAGGTCGCGACACTCGCGGAGCTACTCCGGGAGGACCGCGGTCTCGCGCTCGTGTTCGTACGGACACGCCGCGGGGCAGATCGGCTCGTCAAGAAGCTCGCGTTCCACCAAATCGGCTCCGTCGCGCTCCACGGCGATCTCAACCAGGGCCAGCGCGAGCGCGCGCTGAAGCGCTTCGGGTCGGGACAGGCAACGACGCTCGTCGCGACGGACGTCGCTGCCCGTGGCCTCGACCTCGCCGGCATCACGCACGTCATCAACTTCGACCCGCCTGCCGAGCACTCCGGCTACGTCCATCGCGTCGGCCGAACCGGGCGCGCGGGGCGCGGCGGCGTCGGGATCACGCTCGTCCTGCCGGATCAGCAGGGCGACGTGAGCCGCGTCGCCCGGATGGCGGGGCACACGGAGCAGTTCGCGTCGGGCGGGATGACGGTCGCCCCCGCGAGGCGGGTCTACTCGTCGCGGCGCGGCCGCTCGAAGTGGGGCGCGCCGACGCCCCGTCGCAAGATCTGAGCTACTTCGACGCGGCGAGCTGCTCGTCGATCCAGGCCTCGGCCTCGGCCGGCTCGAGTCCCCGAGTCACCCCGATCTCGCCCGAGAGGAGTTCGCGCGCCTTCAGGTGGAGCGCGCGCTCGCTCGTCGAGAGCTTCGTGGGGGTCCCGTTGGACGTCTTGCCCTGCTCGCGGCGCACGCCGTCGCGCACGATCTCGGCGAGCTCGAGCGGATCCCCGCTGCGCAGCTTCTCCTGCGCCTGCTGAACGCGCTTCGACCAGATCTCGTCGCTGACGACGCCCTCCTCGCGAAGCGCCTTCTGCACCTTCTTCAGGTCGGCCTCGGTCGCGGGTGGGCGCAACTGCTCCTCGGCCCGTGAGATCGGAAGCGTGACGGAGAGCTCGTTCGCGAGCTCGATGACGACGACCTCCTCGTCGACCCCGAGGATCACCCGCTTCTCGCGCTTGGCAACGCGTCCGACGCCGTGCGGCGGATAGGCGACGATCGTCCCGACCTTCAGCTCCACACTGCCAGCCTACCGCGCAGAAACGGGGTGACGAGTGCTCGCGCCGGTCTTGGCTCAGTGCTCGAGGCCGATGACCAGCTCGCGCTCGCCGCCCCGCCACGTCAGGCTGAGGGAGCCGAGGCGCTTGAGCAGCGCCAGCACGCGCGGGTTGTCGCCGCAGACGGTCGCCACGAGCTGTGTGATCCCCGCGGCGCGCGCGTCGGCGGCGAGCTCGTTCGCGAGGGTCGACCCGATTCCCTTGCTCTGGTGCGTGTCCGCGATCGCGAACGCGATCTCCGCGAACGGCCCCGTACGAACCAGGCGCGCGATCCCGACCGGCTCGGGATCCCCGTCGACGTATCCGACGAGGACGTGGTGGTCGGCGTCGACGCGGGAGAGGCTTGCGAGCTCGAGCTCGGACAGCCGCGGCTTCGCGCCGCAGAAGCGCCGCTCGCGGGAGCGGTCTCCGAGCCGCTCGAAGAGGGAGGCGACCGTCGCGGTGTCCCCGTTCCGCAGCGGCCGGATCGTGAGCCCGTTGACAAAGCGCGTGTGCATATGACGATGGTGAACGCTCGACATGGCCCGAGACTTCCCCGCGACGGGCCATCTTGTTGACATGGCCCGAGCGGGCCATGACACTGGCCGGGCCATGGATCAGGACATCCGCTTCTGCGAGCTGCACGGCCGCCGGATCGCATATGCGACGCTCGGCGAGGGGCCGCCGATCGTGTTCGGCGCGAAGTACGTCTCGCACCTCGAGGAGGAGTGGGACGACAGGCTCGCGCGCGGCTTCTACGAAGAGCTCGCCCAGCGGCACACCGTCGTCCGCTACGACCGCCTGGGCGCCGGCCTCTCGGATCGTGACCTTCCCGTGCCCGCGTCCGTCGAGCTCGATACGCGCGTGCTCCGAACGGTCATCGAAACGAGCACCGAGCGGCCCGTGACGATCTTCGCGTGCTCGTGCTCGGCGATCGACACCGCGAGGCTCGCGAGCGAGACGCCCGAGCTGGTCAGCCGAGTGGTGTTCTTCGGCAGCTTCGTGTCGCGCGACGACCTACCGGACGCGACGCGACGCTCCCTGGTCGACTTCGCCCGGGTCAACTGGGGGCTTGCGGCCCAGATGCTCGCCGGGTTGATCGTTCCCCACGCGAGCGGGGACGAGATCGCCGCTCTTACGCGGCACAAGCGACGCGCGGCCGATGCCGACACTGCAGCCGCGTTCCTCGAGCTCGAGCTCTTCTCGGACGCGCGGCCCTACCTCGCGGGCGTCACGATGCCGACGCTCGTGCTCCACCGGCGCGGCGACCGCGCAGTCCCGATCGCCCGTGGGCGGGAGCTGGCGTCGCTCCTACCGAACGCTCGCTTCGTGGCCCTGAGCGGCGATTCGCACCTCCCGCACGTCGACGACCAGCGCGAGCTGCATCGGGCCCTCGCCGGCTTCCTCGACGACGGCCCCTCCACCGAGGCGAGCGGCGACTCGCCGCTCTCGAGCCGCGAAGCCGAGGTGCTGCGGCTCGTCGCGGCCGGACTGTCCAATCGGGAGATCGCATCGTCGCTCGTGCTCAGCGAGCACACCGTGCACCGCCACGTCGCGAACATCCTGCGCAAGCTCACACAGTCGTCACGGGCTGCCGCGGCCGCGCAGGCGACGCGGCTCGGCTACATCTAGGCCGCGCTCGCCTCGGGCAACCAGGCGAAGAGGTCGACGGGGACGCCATCGGGATCGCGGAGCTGCGCGTAGCGCTGGCCCCAGAACGCGTCCCAGGGCTCCTTGTCGGCCTCGAAGCCCGCGTCCTTCGCCCGGTTCCAGGTGTCGTCCACGTCCTCCGGGCTCGAGCACTCGAAGGCGAGGGCGAGCTGGTTGCCGGTCTCCCGCGTCCAGTCGGGGCGGAAGCTCTTCACGACGGACTCCTCGTCGAGCATGAACCGCGTACCGCTCGGAAGCGTCGCCTCGATGTGTCCTTCACCGTCTTCGGGGAAGTCCACGCCGAGGAGGCGGTAGAACGCGATCGAGCGCGCGACGTCCGACGCGACGATGCCGATGGCGTTCAGGTCGGCCATGCCCAGACCCTAGCGCTCGGCGCCCTCGTCGACACGCCGCCAGACATGCCCGCGCTCCCACGAGGCCTGCTCGAGCTCGGACGGCTCGGGTGTCGCGAAGCTGAGCTCTCCGACGAGGCTCTCGATCGACCGCAGCGACGCAGTGCGCGTGTCGCGGATCTCTCCTTCGCGGTGAGCGACGAGCGCGCCGATCACCGCGTCGACCACTCCGGACGACGAGAACGGTCTCGGCACCTCGACGATGGGAACGCGGCGCTCCTCGAGGATGCGCTCGGACGTCTCGCCACGGGTGCGCAGTACGACGATGTCGGGCTGGTACTCGCGGACGAGCTCGACGGCATCTGTGTCGTCACTCGCCTGTGCGACGACGTCGAAGCCGGCGTCCTCGAGTGCGAGCCGGAGGTCCGCCCGAACTGTCGGGTCGTCCTCGACGGTGAGTACGGATGGAGCTGCAGCCTGCATGGGTACGTCCCTCCTTCGGCGTCGGGTCCAACGAAAAGGCCACGGGCAACTGGCCCGCGGCCTCATAGCCGTATCGGGCGCAGTCGCTGCGACCGACACAGCCAGGGTAGCGCAGACGTCCAGCCCCGCCGAGCGGGCTGCAGGACTCCGGTGGGTAGCCTCGTGAGATGACTCCGGCACATCCCGCGAGGCACCTGCTGCGAGCGAAGGACCTCGTCGACGCGCGCTACCGGGAGCCGCTCGACGTGGAGGCCCTCGCGCGCGCGGCGAAGCTCTCGCCCGCCCACTTCAGCCGCGAGTTCCGCCGCGAGTTCGGTGAGCCGCCGCATCGGTACCTCCTGAACCGGCGACTCGAGCGCGCAGCCGCGCTCCTGCGGATGACCGACCGGTCGGTCGCCGACATCTGCTTCACCGTCGGGCTCCGCAGCGTCGGCTCTTTCACGACGAGCTTCGGCCGTGTGTTCGGGATGACGCCGACGCAGTATCGCGCCGCTCACCCGCCCGCACTCACCCGCGTGTACGTCCCGACGTGCGTCCTGATGGGCTGGGCGCCACGACCCGATACAGCACGTTTGGAGAAGACAGCGGAGAAGCACCTGGCTAGCGTGGCGGGCGGGTAATCCAACGAAGGAGACGCCATGTTGAAGCAACTCACCAACACGCAGGTGTGGGTTCACGACCAGGACGAAGCACTCGCCTTCTACACCGAGAAGCTCGGGCTCGAGCTGCGGGAGGACGTCACCGTCCCGGAGCTCGGGAACTTCCGCTGGCTCTCGGTGGGCGTGCCCGGGCAGCCGGACATCGCGATCACGCTGATGGCCATCCCCGGCCCGCCCGTCTTCGACGCCGAGACGCAGGACGCGATCAAGACGCTCGTCGCCAAGGGCGTCGCGAGCGGGCTCTTCTTCGCCACGGACGACGTCCAGGCGACGTACGAGGAGCTCAAGGATCGCGGCGTCGAGTTCCAGCAGGAGCCGACCGAGCAGCCGTACGGAGTCGATGCCGGCTTCCGTGATCCTTCGGGAAACCAGATGCGCGTGGCGCAGCGGAGGTAGCGGGAGCCGTGGCGGACGACGGCTACGTGCTGAAGCCGATTGGCGTCGTCCGCTCTCCGCTCAGAGCTCGAGCGGACGCCCCCCGCCAGGGCAGCGAGGGGGCGCCCGATGCGCGGATCGCCCTGGAGCCGTCCTTCGCGGACGCGCTCCAGGGGATCCGCATCGGCGACGAGCTCGTCCTCCTGACGTGGCTCCACGAGGCGGACCGCAGCGTCCTGCAGGTCCATCCGCGCGACGACGAGACGCGTCCCCTCGCCGGCGTCTTCGCCACGCGGTCATCGGATCGACCGAACCCGATCGGGCTGCACCGCGTGACCGTGCTCGGGATCGACGGGCTGGAGCTCGCGGTCGGCCCGCTCGAGGCGATCGACGGGACGCCGCTCGTCGACGTCAAGCCGGTCCTGTACCGACCGTAGGGCTTGCGCGTATCTCCGGCAGGAGGACGCTCGGCAGGCTCGTGTCGTCTAGTCGCCCACGGTCCGGTCGGGCATGAACTCCCGGACCTCTTGAGCACAACGGCAGGCGACGGCGATCTCGGCCGCCCACTCCAGCGCCTCTTCGCGTGAGGGTGCGTCGACGACGCAGAGTCCGCCGATGGCCTCCGGGTACGGGCCGGCTGTGACCGTTCCGTCGGTGGCCACGATGCTCGCCTCTTGGTTCTCCAGTCCGCCGCCGAAGACCCACACGCCAGCGTCGATGGCCTCCTGAACCACCGCGAGCGAGGCGTCGGTCACGGCAGGCATGTCCTCGTCGGCGATGTGGTCCATCGCATGGGCATCGAACGAGATCAGGTACCGCGGCATCGCATGACTCCTCTCTCGGCGCCGTCATCCGTCTCGGCGAGAACTCCGCTCACACCGGACGAAGCGTACGCCCGGTACGGGCCGGCGTCGGTACTCGCGATCAAGCCGAGGGCACGAGTGCTAGCGGTCGGCGTGGAGCGAGTCGCCCTGGTCGCCGAGTACCAGGTCGCGTTCCGAGTCGGGCACGTGATCACGGAGCACCGGGGAGAGGGCTTCCACGAAGGTCATGCCGCC
>DASTWH010000155.1:0-8848 GCA_035758735.1 Gaiellaceae bacterium | reverse complement strand
CGCGCTCGTGGGACGCGGGCGCGAAGCCGAAGCTCCCGGTCATTCGCAGGTGGACGAGCAGGCCGAGCCCACTCGCCAGTCGTAGGAGGAGGTACTTTCCGCGACGCTCGACCGCCACGACGGTGTCTCCCTCGAGCTCCTCCGCCACCTCGAAGAGGTCGTACGGTCGCGTGAGCCGTGGATCGAGAATCTCCACGCGGACGAGCGTGCGCCCTTCGAGGCGCGGCGCGAGCTGCGCGCGGATGGTCTCGACCTCGGGCAGCTCCGGCACGACCGGGATCGTAGGCTTGCGCCGTGGCCGAACAGCCGCAGACATGGCACTACGGGCTCATCGCGCAGTACTGGGCGCTGTTCAACGACGATTTCCGCCCGCACGAGATCCCCTACTTTCGGCGCTTCATCGAAGACGGTGGGCAGCCTGCGCTCGACGTCGCGTGCGGGACGGGTCGGGTCCTGCTGCCGTACCTCCGGACGGGGCTCGACGTGGACGGCTGCGATGTGTCGGCCGACATGATCGCCGCCTGCCGCGAGAAGGCCGAGCGCGAGGGCCTCTCTCCGCGACTGTACGTGCAGCCGATGCACGAGCTCGACCTCCCGCGCCGGTACCGGACGATCTTCGTGTGCGGCGCGTTCGGCCTCGGGAGCACGCGCGCTCAGGACGAGGAAGCGCTCCGCCGGTTCCGCGCCCATCTCGAGCCGGGCGGAACACTGCTGGTCGACATCGAAGTGCCGTACGCCGACGCCCGGCAGTGGCCGCTGTGGACCAAGGCGGGCCGCGAGGCGCTCCCTCAGGAGCCCCAAGCGCCGGAGCAAGGCGATCCCGCATCCGACGGAGCCGAGTACGGGCTGCGGTCCCGCTACCTCGGCTTCGACCCGCTCGAGCAACGCGTCTCCCTCGAGATGACTGCGCGGAGATGGCGGGACGGGACACTCGAGGCAGAGGAGACCCACCGGCTCGACATCGGGATCTACTTCGCGAACGAGCTCAGACTCATGCTCGAGCAGGCAGGGTTCGACGACGTCGTCGTGCACGGCGACCACGTCGAAGCACCCCCCACACCGGACGACGACTTCGTCGTGCTCGTCGCGAGGACGTCGACCGGCTAGGAGACCACGTCGAGCAGGATCCCGCGGTCGTGCGGGAGCTCTGCACCGAGCGCGTACGCGGCCTGCACGGCCGTCGCCGCCGTCAGCGCCGACTCCTCGTCCCGGGCGTGGACGTCGGCGAGGACGTCTCCGGCAGCGACGACGTCACCACGCTTCGCGCGACAGACGACACCGACCGCATGGTCGACGGCGTCCTCCTTCGTGCGGCGCCCCGCGCCGAGCTCGAGAGCGGCGTTCCCGACGGCGAGCGCCCCGAGGCGAACGACCACGCCGTCGTGCGGCGCAACCACCTCCCGTACGACCGGGGCGGTCGGGAGCACCGCCGGATCCGGATCGCCTCCCTGTGCGCGAATCCAGCGCTCGTATGCAGCCGTGGCCGAGCCGTCCTCGACGGCGTCCTCCGCAAGGCGACGTCCTCCCTCGAGATCGACCCCGAGGTCCGAGAGCGCGAGAAGGCGGGCGCATGCGTCCATGACGAGCTCCGTGAAGTCCGGCGGACCCTGGCCGTCGATCGTCTCGACTGCCTCGCGGACCTCGAGTGCGTTTCCGACGGCGCGACCGAGCGGCTGATCCATGTCCGTCAGGAGGCAGACGACCTCGCGGCCCTCGCGATGCCCGAGGTCGACCATCTGGTCGGCGAGGATGCGCGCGTCGTCGAGGGTCTTCATGAACGCGCCGTCACCCACCTTGACGTCGAGGACGATCGCATCCGCGCCGGCGGCGAGCTTCTTCGACATGATCGACGAGGCGATCAGCGGCACGATGTCCACCGTCGCGGTCACGTCGCGGAGCGCGTACAGCTTCTTGTCGGCGGGGACGAGATTGCCGGTCTGGCCGATGATCGCGAGCCCGACCGAGCGCACCTGCTCGACGAACGCGTCGGTGTCGAGCTCGACGACGAAGCCCGGGATCGCCTCCAGCTTGTCGAGCGTGCCTCCCGTGTGACCGAGGCCGCGCCCCGACATCTTTCCGAACGGGACGCCACACGCGGCGACGATGGGGCCGACCGCCAGCGAGGTCTTGTCCCCCACGCCGCCGGTCGAGTGCTTGTCGACGACCCGGCGGCCGAGCGCCTTCCCGAGCTCGAGCGTCTCGCCCGAGCGGATCATCGCATCGGTCAGCGAGTGCGTCTCGCGGCCGGAGAGCCCCTTGAAGTAGATGGCCATGCACCACGCGGCCATCTGGTAGTCGGGGATCTCGCCGTGCGTGTAGCCGAGAACGAGCTCGCTGATCTCGATCGCGGAGAGCTCCTCGCCGTTCCGCTTCCGCTCGATCAGCTCCGCCGCGCGAATCGCCATGCGGCGATCATGCCGAATGGCGGCCGGCGGCTCGCGCGTTCAGGCGTCGCGGCGACCGATCGTCCAGAGCGCGACCACGAGTGCGACCACGGCGTACGCCGCGGCGACCGCGAATCCGCCAGCCGGGCTGAGCGGGATGTTGTCATCGCGCACGACCGTCTGCTGGATCGCGAGGCCCGCGCCCATCAGGCAGGACTTCTCGACCCAGTCGGCGACGCCCTCCGGCAGGAAGTTGAGGGCGATCACCGGTGCGAGAAGTGCCGTAAGGACGACGGTGATCGCTCCGGCGGTGTGCCGGAGGGTCGCGCCGACGCCGAGCGCGAAGACCGCGAGCAGGCCGAGGTACGCGCCGGTTCCGAGGACCGCGCGGAGCGCCTCGTGGTCAGCGAGCGTGATCGCCGGGTAGCCGCCCTCGTAGTTGAACCCGTTCCCGCGGAGGATCCACTGGCCGATTTGGAAGCAGGCAACACTCGTCGCGAGGCCGACGACCAACACGCAGCCGCTCACGACCACCGTCTTGGTGGTGAGCACGGTGCGCCGCCTGGGGTTCGCCGCGAACGTCGTGCGAATCATCCCGGTGCTGTACTCGGACGTGATCACGAGCACGGCGAGCACCGCCGCGGCGATCGCGCCGAACCAGACGCCTGCGAGGCTGTCCATGACGATGTCGTTGTCGCCACCGCGGCCGGGGCTCCCACCCTCGGTGCTCGACCCCGACGTAAGCAGCGTCGTGAACAGGATCGAGATCCCGACGAAGAGAAGCAGCGACCAGGCGGTGCTGCGGACGGTCCGGAACTTGACCCATTCCGAGCGCAGTGCCTGCGGAGCTCCCGCACGCAGCTCGGCTCCGGTGACGGCCGACGTACTCACGACGGCGCTCCCGGGCGCTCGGCGACGTACTCCACCGAGTCGCGCGTCAGATCCATGAACGCGTCCTCGAGCGAAGCGCGCTCACGATAGAGCTCGTCGAGGCGAAGCCCACACTCGGCGACGAGCTGCGCGATGAGATCGGGCTCCAACCCGGAGACCACGAGCGCGTCGGCGCCGGTCGAGGTGACCGTCGCGCCCGCGCTCGCCAGCGCCGCCATGACCTCTACGACCTGAGGCGTCCGCACGTGGACGCGGCCGTCCGGCCTCGACATGAGGAGCTCGCTCACGGTCGTCTGCGCGATGAGACGGCCGCGGCCGATCACGACGAGCTCGTCCGCGATCCCCTCGAGCTCGCTCAGCAGGTGGCTCGAGACGAAGACCGCACGGCCCTCCTCCGCGAGCGAGCGCAGGAACGCTCGCAACCAGCGGATACCGTCGGGATCGAGCCCGTTGACGGGCTCGTCGAATACGAGGACGCGCGGATCGCCGAGCATCGCCGCGGCGATTCCCAGGCGCTGCGCCATCCCGAGCGAGAAGCCGCCGGTGCGTTTGCGCGCGACGTCGGACAGGCCGACGAGATCGAGCACCTCGCCGACCCGGCGAGCCGGAAGTCCGTTGCTGCGGGCGAGCCAGAGCAAGTGATTCCGCGCACGGCGGCCCGGGTGCGTCGCGGAAGCATCGAGGAGCGCGCCGACCTCGCCAAGCGGCGCCCGGAGCCCCCGATAGCGCCGGCCCTGGACCTGGATCTCGCCGCCGTCGGGAGCGTCGAGCCCGAGGAGCAACCGGATCGTGGTCGACTTCCCTGCGCCGTTCGGTCCCACGAACCCGGTGACGCGCCCGGCCTCGACACGGAACGACAGGTCGTCGACGGCGACCGTTCGCCCGTACCGCTTCGTGAGGCCGTGGGCTTCGATGGCTGTGCTCATCGCAGACACGGTACGAGCACCGGGCCGCCTTTTCGTCGCGCTGCGGAGCCGTCTTTCGCGTCCGCCGCGAGGGTGACCGTCTGCCTGCGCCGTCCCTCTCGAGGGGGACGTGGAATCTCGCCGCCGCGGACGACGCGAAGTCGCAGCCGTGACGGCGACAATGACGTCGTGAGCACGACACAGCGCGACCCGATCGACGAGCTGGCCGACGCGGCGGCGCGCACCGCGAAGCAGGCTCAGCACGTCCTGGAAGGGCCTGACGGCCCCTTGGCGTTCGCGCTCGTGCTGGGCCTCGTCGCCATGGCCGAGGTGACCATCTACGCCGACGACATCGCGGCCGCGATGATCGCGAACCTGCTCGCGACGCTACCTCTTGCCGTCGCGCGGCGACACGTCGCCTGGGCGACCGGGGCGATCGTCTTCGGTGTCCTCCTCGCGATCGCCGCCGACGGAAGCACGTTGACGATCGCCGCTCTCCTCGGTCTCGTCGTCGTCGTCTACCTGTTCGCGTCGACGCACGGACGCCGCTGGTCCGTGCTCCCCGCGCTCCCGTTCCTCGTCAACGCGATCGAGCCTTTCAACGGCGAGGACGCCGGGCTGTCCAGCGTACTGCTGCTCATGGTCGTCGTCGCCGCCGCCGCCCTCGGCGATTCGCGCCGCCAGCGGGGCGAGGCGCTCGCGGAGCGTGACGAGACACGGCAGGCCATGAGCGACACGCTCCAGGACCGGGCTGCCATGGAGGAGCGCGCCCGGATCGCCCGTGATCTCCACGACGTCGTCGCGCACCACGTCTCGGCGATCGCAGTGCAGGCCGAGAGCGCGCGGTTGACGACCGAGGGCCTCTCCGAGGAGGGCCGCGCCCACTTCGAGTCCATCGGCCAGACGGCGCGCGACGCGCTGACGGAGATGCGCAGGCTGCTCGGCGTCCTCCGGGAGGACGCGAGTGCGGAGGCGGCGCGCGATCCGCAGCCGAGCCTCGCGCACGTCAACGACCTCGTGGAGACCGCCAGGGCGGCAGGCTCGCCCGTGACTCTCACGCTCGAAGGCACGGTCGTGCCGCTTCCGACGGGCGTCGACCTCTGCGCGTACCGGATCCTGCAGGAGGCGCTCACGAACGTCCGCAGGCACGCACCGGGCGCCGCCGTCGAGGTCGAGCTCGAGTACCAGCCGGATGCGCTCCGCCTTCGAGTGCGCGATCACGGATCGGGAACGCCGTCCGAGGACGCGGACGGCCACGGCCTCCTGGGGATGCGCGAGCGCGCGATCATGGTCGGCGGCACGCTCACCGCAGGCCCGGCCGAGGAAGGCGGGTTCGCCGTCGAGGCAGTGCTCCCCATCGCGGGGGGCGCCGGATGACGATCAAGGTTGCCGTCGTCGACGACCAGGAGATCGTCCGCGCCGGGTTCGCGGCTCTCCTCGGCACGCAGCAGGACTTCCGCGTCGTCGGTACCGCAGCCGACGGCGAGGAGGCAGTCGAGCTGTGCCGTACGAAGCGGCCGCACGTCGTGCTCATGGATGTGCGCATGCCGGTCATGGACGGCATCGAGGCGACGCGCCGGATGACCTCGGACGGCAAGCGGCCGCCGCGGGTGATCGTCCTGACCACGTTCGACCTCGACGAGTACGTCTACGACGCGCTCGGCGCCGGGGCGAGCGGCTTCCTGCTCAAGGACGTGACCGCCGACACGCTCTTCGACGCCGTGCGAGTGGTCGCGGCGGGAGACGCACTCCTCGCGCCCACCGTCACGCGCCGGCTCGTTAGCGAGTTCGCACGCCTGCGGCCGAGCGTTCCGAGCCATCCGGACGCGCTCTCCGAGCTCACGCCGCGCGAGGTGGAGGTGCTCCGTCTCGTCGCCGAGGGCCTGTCCAACGGCGAGATCGCCGAGCGGCTCGTCGTGAGCGACGAGACCGTCAAGACGCACGTCAGCCGCGTCCTGTCCAAGCTGGGCGTTCGCGACCGGACGCAAGCGGTCGTCGTCGCCTACGAGTCCGGCCTCGTCACGCCGCGACTCCGAGAGCCCGTGTCGTAAGGGCCAGGCCTACTTCGTCGCGACGAAGATGGTCGGATGCCGCCGCACGACGTACGGCGGATCGAACTCCGGGAGTCGCTCCTCGGCGCCCTTCAACGTGATCGACGCTTGCAGGAAGCGGGTGACCGCCTCGCGGTCGGGGAAGCGAATCGTCCCACTCACATCGTGCTCTCTGACCGTCGCGAAGTGGCGCCGCAGCAGCCCTTCGCCGTTGTCTCCGCTGAACGTGGACTCGGGATCCGGAAAGGCGGAAGCCAGGGCGCGTAGCTCGCTCAGATGGTCGAGGTAGTTCGTGACCGCGACCAGATGGCCTCCCGGGCGCAGCACCCGTGCGAGTTCGCTGAGCCCGCGGTCTCCCGAACGCGCGCCGGATCGTTGAGCGTCACAGCTCGATGACGCGGCCCGGAAGGCGCTTTCCCGGGGCCTTGCCGCCGAGCCATGCGTTCACGGTCGAGCCCACGTCTGCGAACTCGCCCTCCTCGTGGATCCGCCCGGACGCGTTCCGGCCGGCCGCGTACGCGAGCAGAAGCGCGTGCTCGCGCGAGTGATCCGTCGAGTCCGTGGTCGGGTCGCACCCGTGATCCGAGGTGATGACGAGGAGATCGCCCTGCTGCAGCGCCTCGAGGATGTCCGGTAGGCGGCGGTCGAAGTCCTGCAGGCAGCGGTGGAAGTTGACCGGGTCGTTGCGGTGGCCCCAGAGCATGTCGGTCTCGACGAGGTTCACGAAGACGAGCCCGCTCTCGACGTTCTCGAGCAGCTCGATCGTCCGGTTGATGCCGTCGACGTTCGACTTCGTGGGGAACGAGTCGTCGATGTCACAGCCCGCGAAGATGTCCGAGATCTTCCCGACGCCATAGACCGAGCTGCCGGCTTCGCGCACCGACGTGAGGTAGTTCGGGCGGCGCGGCTCGAGCGAGAAGTCGTGACGGTTCGGCGTGCGCTCGTAGTTCCCGGGCTCGCCGACGAACGGGCGTGCGATGACCCGGCCCACCGCGTGCCGCCCCGTGAGGATCTCGCGTGCGACCCGGCAGCCGTCGTACAGCTCCTCGAGCGGGATCGTCTCCTCGTGGGCAGCGATCTGGAAGACGGAGTCGGCGGACGTGTAGACGATCCACTTCCCGGTCTCCTGGTGCTCCTCACCGAGTTCCTGGATGATCTCGGTGCCCGACGCCGGCTTGTTGCCGAGCACGCCCCGGCCCGTCTGGTTCATGAACGGGTCGATGACCTCGTCCGGGAAGCCGTGCGGGTAGGTCGGAAATGCCGTCGGCGTGACGACGCCCATCAGCTCCCAGTGACCGGTGGTCGTGTCCTTGCCCTTCGACCGCTCGAACAGGCGGCCCGCGACGGCCGGAGCGCCCGGTTGCGGCGGACAGCCCTCGAGCGGCATGACGTTCCCGAGACCGAGGGCCTCGAGATTCGGCAGGTCGAGACCGCCGACGGCGCTGGCGGTGTTGCCGAGCGTGTTGGAGCCCTCGTCTCCGTACTCTCCTGCGTCCGGCAACTCTCCAGCGCCGACGGCGTCGAGCACGATGACGCACGCCCGCGGCATAGCGGGGGCTATTCTACGGCCGCCTTGAGCGACGTCCTCGGACTACTACTTCTCGTCGTGTACATCGCGGCGATCGTCGGCCTGGCGGCCGCGATCACGCTCGCCGTCATCAAGATCTTCCCGACGGAGCGGAACCCGAAGAAACCGGATGCGCCGGACGAGCCGGACGACTCGTCGAAGCGCGGCAGCGAGAGCACCGGCGGCAGCCTCTTCCGCCGCTCGAAGCGCGCGTCGGCCTGAGCTCTACGCGGCGAGCGCCGCGTCGAGCGGCGTGTACGGCATGTCGTGCGCCTCGCACACGGCCTCGTACGTCACCTTGCCGCGGATCACGTTCACCCCGCGTGCGAGCTCCGGGTTGGCGCGCACGGCTTCGAGCGCGCCGAGATCTGCGAGCTGCTCGATGTACGGCAGCGTCACGTTCGTGAGGGCCCGCGTCGACGTGATTGGCACGGCACCGGGCATGTTCGCGACGCAGTAGTGGATCACGCCGTCGACCGTGTAGACGGGGTCGTCGTGCGTCGTCGGCCGCGACGTCTCCGCGCACCCGCCCTGGTCGATCGCGACGTCGACGAAGACGGAGCTCTCCTTCATCGTCGGCAGCATGTCGCGCGTGATGAGCTTCGGGGCGAGCGCCCCCGGGATGAGTACGGCGCCGATCGTCAGGTCCGCGTCCTTGATCGACTCCTCGAGCTGGAGCGCCGACGACATGAGGAGCTGCACTCGTCCGGAGAGGATCTGCTCGAGGAAGCGCATGCGGTCGACGGAGCGCTCGAGGATCGTCACCTGCGCCCCCATGCCGAGCGCGATGACGGCGGCGTTGTAGCCCACCATCCCGCCACCGATGACGAGGACACGTGCCGGAGCGACGCCCGCGACGCCGCCGAGGAGGATCCCACGGCCGCCCTTAGGCTTCTCGAGGTGGTCCGCCCCGGCCTGCGCCGAGAGCCGACCGGCGATCTCGCTCATGGGCGCCAGCAGCGGTAGCGCGCCCCGGTCGGTCTCCACGGTCTCGTAGGCGATCGCCGTGATGCCGGAGTCGACGAGCGCACGCGTGAGCGGCTCGTCGGC
>DASTWH010000396.1:0-18172 GCA_035758735.1 Gaiellaceae bacterium | reverse complement strand
CGCCGTGCCCGGGATCGGGCGCGGCTGCGGCTTGAGCTTCGGCTTCGCCTCGGCTTCCGGCTCCTCGATCGCCGGTGCAGGTGTCTCCTCCGGGAAGACCGACTCCTCGGACTCGCCGGCGAGCAGGCGCTCGAACTGGATCTTGTCGATCGTCTCGCGCTCGATGAGGATCGCCGACAGACGGTGGAGCTCCTCCATGTGGTCGCGGAGCACGCTCGTCGCCGACGCGTGGGCCTCCTCGATGACGCGACGGATCTCGTCGTCGATCTCCTTCGCGATCTCGTCGGAGTAGTCCGGCTCGGAGCCCATGTCCCGCCCCAGGAAGGGGAGGTCGTGGTTGCGGCCGAGCACTCGTGGCCCGAGCTTCTCCGACATCCCGAAGCGCATGATCATCTGCTTCGACGTCGACGTGACGCGCTCGAGGTCGTTGGCTGCTCCCGTCGTCACCTCGTGGAACACGAGCTCCTCCGCGGCGCGGCCGCCCAGCGTCATCGCGAGCTCGTCCATGAGCGCAGACTTCGTCGTCAGGTACTTGTCCTCGGTCGGGAGCGAGATCGTGAGGCCGAGCGCCTGTCCGCGCGACACGATCGTGATCTTGTGGACGGGGTTCGTGTTCTCGAGGTAGTGGCCGACGAGCGCGTGACCCATCTCGTGGTACGCCGTGATCTTGCGCTCCTTCTCCGAGAGGAGACGGGCCTTCTTCTCCGGCCCCGCGATCACGCGCATGATTCCGTCCTCGAGCTCGTCCTGCTCGATCATCTTCTTGCCGTTGCGGGCTGCGAGGAGCGCCGCCTCGTTGATGAGGTTCGAGAGGTCCGCACCGGTGAACCCGGGCGTTCCGGCGGCGAGTGTGTCGAGGTCGATCTCGCGCGAGAGCGGCTTGCCGCGCGCGTGCACCTCGAGGATCTTGCGTCGCCCGAGCCGGTCCGGGCGATCGACGACGATCTGCCGGTCGAAGCGGCCTGGCCGGAGCAGGGCGGGGTCGAGGATGTCCGGCCGGTTCGTCGCGGCGATGAGGATGATGTTGTCCTTCATCTCGAAGCCGTCCATCTCGACGAGGAGCTGGTTCAGCGTCTGCTCGCGCTCGTCGTGGCCGCCTCCGAGGCCGGCGCCGCGGTGCCGGCCGACGGCGTCGATCTCATCCATGAAGATGATGCAGGGCGACGCCTGCTTCGCCTGCTCGAAGAGATCGCGCACGCGGGAGGCGCCGACACCGACGAACATCTCGACGAAGTCGGAACCCGAGATCGAGAAGAACGGGACGCCGGCCTCACCCGCCACGGCCCGTGCGAGCAGCGTCTTTCCGGTGCCGGGCGGCCCGTACAGCAGCACACCCTTCGGAATGCGCGCGCCGAGCGCCTGGAACTTCTTCGGGTTCTCGAGGAACTCCTTGATCTCGTGCAGTTCCTCGACGGCCTCGTCCGCTCCCGCGACGTCCTTGAACGTGACCTTCGGGGAGTCGGGCGACATTCGCTTCGCACGGCTCTTGCCGAAGCTCATGACCTTCGAGCCCCCGCCCTGGACCTGGTTCATCAGGAAGATCCAGAAAGCGATGAGGATGACGAACGGGAGGACGTTGATGAGGAGCGCCCACCAGGCCGACGACCCCGTGCCCTTCGAGTCGAACTTGACGTTGTTCGCCGTGAGCAAGTTCTGGAACTGCGTCGCGGACTGCGCGGTCGGGTAGTTGACCTTGACCTTGCCGCCCTCGACGAGGGTCGCCGTGATCTGCTGCCGGTTCGGATTGAACTCGACCTCGTTGACCGCGCCCGTCTCGACCTTCTGGATGAGCTGCGAGTAGGTCAGCTTCTGCTGGTCGGTCCGCCCAGGCAAGAGCGTCTGACTCGCCAGATAGACGAGCAGCACGATGATGATGAGCGGGAAAAGTGCGCTGCGGAAGAAGCGATTCACGTCAGTCGTCGCAGGGTAGCACCGTCAATCTTCGGCACCCACCCCCGGATCCCCCTCCCCCGTTGTGGGCCGATTGCGTGGAATACGTGGCGTTCGCCACGAGACTCAGTGCGGCGGCGGGATCAGGTCCGGGTGGAGGACCGCGACGTACGGAAGGTTCCGATACCGCTCCGCGAAGTCGAGCCCGTATCCGATCACGAAGCGGTTCGGGATCTCGAATCCGACGTAGCGGACCGGTACCTCGATCTCGCGGCGCTCGGGCTTCGTCAGGAGCGTGACCACCTCCAGTGTGGCCGGCTTGCGGGCACGGAGGTTCCGCATGAGGTACGAGAGCGTCAGGCCCGAGTCGATGATGTCCTCGACGACGAGAACGTCGCGCCCTGAGACGTTGATGTCGAGGTCCTTCAGGATGCGAACGACGCCCGACGAGTCGGTCGCGGCGCCGTAGCTCGAGATCGCCATGAAATCGACCTCGCACGGCACCCTGATGTGCCGCATGAGGTCGGCCATGAAGAACACGGCACCCTTGAGGACGCCGACGAGGAGCAGGTCACGCCCGGCGTAGTCGGCCGAGATCTCCGCACCGAGCTCACCGATACGCGCCTGGAGGGCGTCCGCCTCGATGAGAATCTCGCCAACCGCCTGCTCCAGCTCCGTCTGCGTCACTCCTCTGCATCTTTCCATGCGCGGACGGCGTCTTCCCACCCAGGTGCGACGACGACGCCCGGGACGGCCACGACCTCGTCGCCCGACACGACGAGCGGCCACGTGTCGCGCTGGGCACGTGGCACCTTGGCATCGACGAACACGTCCTGAATCTTGCGCGTGCGACCGGCGAGACGATCGCCCGGCCGGCGGGTCCGCACGGTCAGGCCGGGCCGTGCGCTCTCGAGCCGCCACGGCCCGAAGCGCACATGCCCCTCGAGCCGCACCTCCTCGTACTCGCGGACCGCCCGGACACCGCCGCCGAGATCGGCGTGCTTGGTGCCATGGGTCGAGGACACGAGCGCCAGCAGTGCATCTTCGAGGTCGCGCGGAAGACGGGGCCGGTCGCCGGCGAGCGCGACCAGGTTGCGCTCGGCCCCTGGGTGCAAGCGTCGGAGCAGCGGCAGGATCTCCTCGCGGATGAGACCGCGCTTCGTGTCGACGTTCGACGAGTCGACACGGTGCGCGAGGCCGTGCTCCTCGCAGTAGCCGACGGTGTCCTCACGCCAGACCTCGAGCAGCGGTCGCACGACCCCGTCCTCACGCTCGACCTTGATGCCCCTCGCGTTCCCCGACGAGACGAGGCGGTAGAGAACGGTCTCCACCTGGTCCGACGCTGTGTGGCCCGTCGCCCGGAGCCCGAACGACGCGGTCGCCTCGTACCTGATCGCCCGCAGCTGCGCCTCCGAGGCGTTCTGCGACCCCTCGTGGCAGTCCAGGACGTCGGCCCCGAGGACATCGCGGCAAAAGGCGGCGTCGGCCGACGACTCGTCGCCCCGCAGGCCGTGGTCGACGTGGACTGCGCTGACGGCGTACCCGAGCTCACGAAGGACGTGCGCCAGGCACGTCGAGTCCGCTCCACCGGAGACGAGGCACGCGATCTCCCCACCGGGAGAAATCAGCTCGTGCCGACGGATTGTCGCCTCGACACGCGCAGCGAAGGCGCTCATGCGCCAATTGTGCCGCGCCTATCCGCGCAGAGCGGATGCGTCGGCCACCTGCGACGCGGGCGGCACGGCGATCTCGACGGGCTCGCCATAGTCCCACAGCTCGAACGCAAGCGACACGTGACCCGACTGTCCGGTGGTCGCGTCCGGCGCATCGACGTCGACGGAGAGCTTCCGGACGAGCCCCTCGCCGTCGATCCAGATGTCGAGGGGGACGTCGGTGACGCCGCTCTGCCCCGAGAGCTGGTCGAACAGAGACGCCGCATCGGCGTTGTCGGCGACCGCCCGCTTCGCGAGGTCTGCGGGATCCAGATGGACGCGGTAGTGCGTCGTCGTGACACCCCGCAGCTCTTCGGTACCGACCGTCTCGAGCTCGCCGCTCTGCCCGCGGAGGGCCTCGAGCACGTCGCGCGGGTCGTTCCGCGCGAACGAGTCGAGCTGCTCGAAGTCGAACCCTGCTGTTGTGGCGTCGCCCGCCGTGCCACGAACCCAGGTCTTGCCCTCCGGCAGCTGGTCGTCGATCGCAGGGAGCCGGACGTAGCCGGCGTCGCGGTCCTGCACGACCTCGAGGTTCCATCCCTCCGGGTCGTCGAAGTCCGGGAGGTCGGCGGTCCCGGCGCTGCCGAGACCCGAGACGAAGCCCCCGAGGAGCTTCGCGAGCGAGGACATGTCGACCGCGAACGAGGCTCGCTCGGTCACGCTGTCGAATGCGCCCTCGCCGGAGAGCGCGAGCGGCTCGTCGGCGCCAGGGAACGTGAAGGACATGTCGAACGAGAAGCGCCCGCTCGTCGCATCGGCGCTCGTCGACGCCGACCGCGCGAGCTGCTCGAAGCTGATCGGCTCGCCGGTCGCCTGCACACCGCCCGAGCCGGTTCCGCCACCGCAGCCCGCGGCGACGAGCGCGCAGGCGGCGACGAGCGCGGGGATGCCGAGTCGGGACGCCATCAGGATGGTGGTCGGGTGACGTCCCACGTCACTGATCCTTCCATCGAGGGATCCCGGAACCGGGGCTCCACGCTCCACTCCTCGAGCACCTCCGCCGCCCGAACGATGTCCTCACGACCGAGATGGAACGGATGTGCGTGCGCGACCGGCGCCATGCGCGGAGCCGGAACGAGCCCGACCGCGGCGTCGACGACGTAGCGGAGCGGGAGCGCGTGACCGACGACGAGCAGCGCGACCTCCGAGCGCGCCAGGAGAGCACGGAGCCCGCGGGCGAACCGCGCGGCGGCATCCGCACGACTCTCCCCTCCTCCTGGCGCAGGCTCCGACGGCGAGTGGGACGCCGCCCAGGCGCGATACGTGTCGAGTGGACCTCCATCGAACGAGCCGAACCGGATCTCGTTCAGCTCGGGGACGATGATCGTGGACACGGCGCGTCCGTCGAGCGCGAGCCGGAGCGTCTCCTGCGTTCGCGCGAGCTCCGTGGTGGCCGCGAGCCCGATCTCGGTACCCGCCAGCAGGCCGCCTAGAGCACGAGCTTGCTCGATCCCTTCCGCCGTCAGCCCCTCCCCCGGTATCGCGGACGACGCCACGTCGGCTCGGTTCGAGCCGGCGAATCCGTGCCGCGCGAGCAGGAGCGTCTCCATGCGTCAGAAGAGCAGCGAGCGGTAGTCCAGCGTGTGCGTCATCCCGATCGCCTCGTACAGGCGGATCGCGGGATCGTTCTCAGCCCGGACGAACAGGCAGACCGTCGGTACCTGCTCGAGGAGCAGGCGGCAGAGGTCGGACAACCCTCTCGCGCCGTAGCCGCGCCGGCGCACGTCGGGGTCCACCCAGACCTGCTGGAGCTGCACGGCGTCGGGCGTCCACGCCGACGCCTCGGCCTTGAAGAGGATCACGCCCGCCTCCTCCCACAGCCACGAGCGCTCCTCCTCGATCTGGCTCCGGGTGCGCCAACGGAAGCCGTCGCCGTCGCGCGTCAGCGGATCGAGCCCGAGCTCCTGCTCGTGAGCGGCGGCGCACGCGGGCATGAGCAACTCGAGGTCGTCGAGCGTCGCCGGGCGCAGGCCGGTGTCACCCGCAGGGGGAGGGTCGTGGATGACGAAGACCGGCTGACCCGGACGGTCTTCCCGGGGGCTCGGCAGCCGGTCCTGAGTCGCCTCCCAGAGATCCGTGACCGCGGCGGCCTCGCCAATCAGCATCCGCGGCGACGACCGCGCGGCCTCGCGGGCGAAAGCGCCACAGCCCACGCCCGAGGGAACGACGTTGACACCGAGATGGCACAGAGCGGCGAGCTCGTTGCCGCCGGTCGTGAGGCCCACGAATCGTCCGAGACCGCGGCGGGCGACGTCCTCGAGGAAGACGCGCTCGACGGGATCTCGCGAGCAGAACCGCAGGATCTGCTCGCGCCTCGGCTCGAGGAGCTTGGCAGCCAAGGGGAGAACTGTAAACGTGGTTCCGCACGTCACCCCGTTGCCAAACCCGTAGGGTTCCGCGGATGCCGATCCACCTCCGAGCCGAGCCCGGGGACTATGCGGACGCCTGCCTCCTCCCGGGCGATCCGCTCCGCGCGAGATACATCGCCGAGACGTACTTCGACGATGCGAAGCAGGTGAACGCGGAGCGCGGGCTCCTCGGCTACACGGGGACGTGGAACGGCAAGCCCGTCTCGGTCCAGGGCACGGGCATGGGCTGCCCGAGCGCCACGATCGTGTTCGAGGAGCTCATCCAGCTCGGCGTGAAGCGTCTGCTCCGCGTCGGTACGTGCGGAGGCCTGCAGGCGGATCACGCGCTCGGCGATCTCATCGTCGCGATCTCCGCCGTCCCGGCCGACTCGACGGCGACGCACCTCGTCGGAGGAGAGCCGCACTGCCCCACCGCGAGCTGGGACCTCGTGCACGAGGCGGTGCACGTCGCGAAGCACACGAACGAGCCGCTCCGCGTCGGCCCAATCGTCTCGAGCGACCTCTTCTACAACCCGGACGAGGGCCAGTACGAGCGCTGGTCGAAGCGGGGGATTCTCGCCGTCGAGATGGAGGCGGCCGCGCTCTTCACGCTCGCGGCGCTGCGCGGGGTCCATGGCGGGTGCCTGCTCACGGTCAGCGACATCGTCGTCCAGGGCGAGTTCGTCCGGATCTCCGACGAGGAGCTGCGTGCCGCCGTCGACCGGATGACGCGGATCGCGCTCGACACCGCAACGGCGGGCGACGACGGCCACTAACCCCGGCCGCACGGTCTTCCTCGTCAATCCCGCCTCCGCAGGCGGCTCGACCGGGAAGCGCTGGCCGGAGATCGCGCATCGTGCCGCTGCCCGCGGTCTCGAAGCCGACGCGCTCATCTCCGATGCCGCCGGCCACCTTGCGACGCTCGCCGCGGACGCGGTCGCAGGCGGCGTACGCAGGCTCGTCGTCGTCGGTGGCGACGGCTCGGTGAACGAGGTCGTCAACGGCATCGGCGCGACCTCCGACGTCGAGCTCGCGGTCATCCCGCGCGGGACGGGCTGGGACTTCGTGCGGACGTTCGGCATCCCGCGCGAGCTCGACGACGCGATCGACGTCGCCCTCTCGGGAGCGACGCGCGCGATCGACCTCGGGCGCGCGAGCTTTCGAACGTGGGCGGGCGAGGAGGCCCAATCGATCTTCGCCAACGTCGCGAGCGCCGGGATCTCCGGCGCGATCGCGCAGCGGGCGAACGAGTCGTCCAAGGCGCTCGGCGGGAAGGTCTCGTACTACTGGGCGACGCTCGCGGTCTTCTTCCGCTGGCAGACGGGCGAGATGCAGGTGACCGTCGACGGCGAGTCGCGCAGCGGGAGGATGATCGACGCGATGATCTGCAACGGGCGCTACCTGGGGGGCGGGATGATGATGTGCCCGGACGCGGAGCCGGACGACGGCGTCTTCGACGTCCTCCTCATCGGCGACGTCACGAAGCGGGATCTCGCGTTCGTGCTGCCGAAGACGTACAAGGGCAAGCACCTGCCGCACCCGCGGCTCGAGGTGCTGCGCGGCTCGTCGGTCGTCGTCGAGTCGAACGAGCCGCTCCCGATCGAGCTCGACGGCGAGCAACCGGGCACGACGCCCGTGCGCTTCGAGATCCTGCCGCGCGCCCTGAAGCTGCGCGTTCCCCCTACGAGCTAGCAGGCTTGCGCGGCGCCTGACGGCGCGCCGGGGTCTTCGCCTTCTTGAGGGCCGCGACCTCTTTCTCGAGCTTCGCGATGCGCACCTCGAGCTCGTCGATGCCACGGACCTTCTTCGTCAGGTCGTCGACCCGTGTGCGGAGATCGTTCACCGCGGTGAGCGCCTTCTGCCCGCCGGGGAGATCGGCGATCCGCTGCAGCGCCTCCTCGCCGGCGTCGGCGAGACGGGTCATGAAGTCCTTGTCCGCCGTCTGCTTCGCCTTGTCAGTCGTGTCCACCATGCCTGCAGTCATACCACGCTGGGCGCATCGACGCCGACCTTGGCACGCTTGTCTCAAAGTGAGAGTTTCGCGGCGTGCTGCGGCGGCTGCCTCGTCTGGCGCGGGTGGCAGGTACCTGTGTGGCGGTCGCGTGCGCGACCGGAACCGCAGGCGCCGCTCCTGCAGCCTCCGACGTCGCGCTGAACGTCGGCGCAGCCCAGACGAACGACCGACCGACGCTGATCCCGAGCGGCGGGACCGCCACGGTGACCTCGAAGCGCTTCTATGTCTTCCTGGACGTCTCGCTGATCTCGCCGACACCGAACAGCGTGCGCGCCCAGGTCGAGCTCGGCGGAGGGCTGACGTGGGGCCCTGACGCCCCGGATCCGAGCGAGAAGTGCACGAGCACTCCGACAATCGGGGAGTGCGAGGCCTGGACCTCCAGCCGATTTCGGGCGGTAACGCCTCGGGGTGGTTCTGGGACGTCGTGGCGCCCGCGAACGGGACGTACACCTTCACGGGGAAGATCGTCCAGACCGCGGATGTCGATCCGGACGCCTCGAACGACGCATCGCAGATCGCCATCGTCGTCAACGAGACGACGGGCGGAGGCGCAGGCGGTGGCGGCGGAGGCGATACGTCGGCAGCTGCGAAGGCAAGCGCGGTGAAGCTGTCGCCCGCGAGGCCAAAGGCGGGCTCGAGCGTCGTAGCATCCGTCCGCGTGACGAAGGGCGGCTCGCCGCTCCGCCCCACTCGGATCGCCTGTGCCGCTTCGATCGGCAGGGTGAAGGTGAAAGGCGTGTCGAGGTCCGCGAGCGGGCTCGCCTCATGTCTCTTCAAGACGCCGAAGAGCGGCAAGGGGAAGCCCCTGGTCGGCTCGGTGTCGTTCCGCGCCGGAGGCACCGCCTTCACGAAACGCTTCGCTGCGAGGCTCTCCTAGCCCAGCGCCTCGACGACGGCGGCCAGCGTCTCGCCCGCCCCGGCGTCGATCCTGAGCACGGCCCGGGCGTCGAGCGCGGTCGGGCCGCGATTCACGATCGCGAACGACCGCGCCTCGAGCGGGAGCCCACCGACCGGCCAGACCTCGAGCGACGAGCCCACGACGAGCATGAGCCGCGCACCGCGCGCGAGCTGCACGGCGCGCTCCATCGCCCCGGCGGGCAGGAGCTCGCCGAAGAGGACGACGCCGGGTTTCAGTGGCCCGCCGCAGTGCGGGCACGCCGGCACCGCGCTCTCTGCGAGCTGGGCGAGCACCGCCTCAGCTGGTTCGCTCCAGAGACACGCCAGGCACTGCGCCGACCGAATCGATCCGTGCACCTCGACGACGTCCTCGCTGCCGGCGCGGCTGTGCAGCGTGTCGATGTTCTGCGTGACGACCGCCCGGACGTGGCCTCTCCGCTCGAGCTCGGCGAGGGCGACGTGAGCGGCATTCGGCTCGGCGTTGCGGAGCACGTCGATCCGCTCGCGGTAGAACGCCCACACTCGAGCCGGGTCGCGTTTGAACGCCTGGATCGACGCGACCTCGAACGGGTCGACGTCGGCCCAGATTCCGGTCGGTGAGCGGAAGTCGGGGATGCCCGACTCGGTGCTGACGCCGGCGCCCGTCAACACGACGCACGGCTGCCGCTCGACGACGAGGGCAGCGAGGGCTACGGCCGACACGGCCGGATCGTAGTGTTGCCCCGTGGAGGGCTTCTCCTTCTCGACGGACGTACGCATCCGCTTCGCGGAGACGGACGCGCAGGGCATCGCCCACCACGGGTCCTTCGTCGTCTGGCTCGAGGTTGCCCGCGTCGCATACCTCGCGACGCACGCCGGCGGATACCAGGCGATTCGCGAGCGCGGCTTCGAGGCGCTGACGACGGAGGTGTGCCTCCGCTACCACCGCGCGGCCTACTTCGACGAGATCCTCCGGGTCTGGGCGCGCTGCGGAGATCTCCGAGGCGCCCGCTTCACGTACGAGTACCGCATCGAGCGGGACGGCGAGCTCGTCGCCGACGGCTACTCGAAGCACGCCGTCGTCGATCGCGAGAGGTACCGACCGACGCGCGTACCCGACTGGCTCGTCGAGGCGATCGCTACGGCCGAGGGGGCGTCGTAGCCGGAGTCGTCGTCTCCGGACCGGCCGGCGACGGATCCTGGCTTTTCGGCTTCTCCGGCTTCGCGACGACCTTCGTGCCGACCCGGACGATGCGGGTCTCGCCCTCGTAGTTCGTCGTCCATGTCTCCGAGCGGATGAGCTCGCCGTCGCCCGAGTAGATCTCGCGCGTGGCGGTCGTGCGCGTGGGGGCCGAGCCCTCTTCCTCGACGACGGTCTTGCCCTTCGGGAGCTTCGGATCCTCGACGCGCTCGACAGGCACGCGCCCCGTCACGACGAGTGGCGTCGCCGAGCTCTCGATCCGGCGCTCCTCGCCACCGTAGATCGCGATGCTGATCCCGTCGCTCTCCGCGAAGCCCTTCACGAGCACCCACGACTTCGTGTCATTCACGAACTTGAGGTCGAGCGAGGGCCAGTACACGGTCGCGTCGCGCCCGAGCTGGTAGCGGCTGATGTAGAGCGAGTGCGGATGTCGCTCGGTAATGCGGAGACCTGCCTCCCAGGCGGCGTTGAACGCCGTCGTCGCGACCTGCGAGGTACCGCCGCCGACCTCCTCGGCGTACTCGTTGCCGATGATCACCGGCGCCGTACGAAAGCCCCGCTCGATCGTCCGCTCGCCGATCGCACCGTTCAGCGAGAACGTTCCTCCCGGGGAGACGAGGGTGTCGTCGAGCGCTCTCACGCCGAGCTGGAGGTTCGTGATCCGATCCGACGTGCCCGAGTAGTAGGTCTTGTACGAGGACATGCGCCGATCGATGCCCATCGCGAGCGCCTCGGCGGTCGAGCGCTGGGGTGCCGCCCGCACGATCGTGAGCCGCGCCACGCGGTTGGTCGGGCTGGTGGCCGCACGCAGGATCGCGCGCGCCGCCCGCGGGACGTTCACCTCGAGACCATCACGAGCGGGCACGACCTGCACGGACTCGCCGTACACGGCGAATCCGGCGTCGCGCGGCCGACGACCCACCGTGTTCGAGAGCCTCCGGAAGTACGCGTCCGCCGCCGGGCCGCCGATTGCGAGCGCGGTCGCGCCGTCCTGCGGGAGGCTCAACAGCTCTGCCACGCGCCATCTCGGAACGCGGAAGCTCCGACCTGCCGCCTTCAGGACGATCGGCCGCGAGATCGCAGCGCGAGCACGTGCCGCCGGAGCTGCGAGCATCTCGTCCGTCACCTTCGGCGGCGTGACGCTGACCGGGAGTGTCGTCGAGCCCGCGACCCTGTCGAGCTGGCCGAGTGTACGCACGATCACCTCCGCCGCCGCGTCGCGGTCGAGGCGGGTGCCCGTCGCATCCGAAACGACCTTGATCCGGAGGCCGCGCCGCACGAGCTTCGCGCTTTTCGCCGGACTGTCGACGTCCGCTGCGATCTGGTCGAGCGCGTACTCGAGAGCGGCGTTCGAGACCATGAGGCGCGGAAGCACTTCGGCTCCGAAGACCCGCGCACGCAGCCTCCGGAATCCGCGGAGCGGACCAAACCCGTCACCAGCGCGTCCCGCCGCGGCCACTGCCGCACTCCAGTCGGGCTGAACGCCCAGCTGGTTCGCGGCGTAGCGATACGTCTCGCCGCCGGCAGCGAAGGTGACCGGTTGGGCCGAGCGCTGCTCGAAGAGCCCGTCCAACTTCGCAACCGCCGCGCGTCGCGTAAGGCCGCCGACGTCGATGCCCGCGACCTCGGTCCCCGGAGCGAGTTCGTTCTGCGAGCCGGCGAACGCGAGTCCGACGAGCAGGGCGAGGACGACCATGACGCCGGCGATCCCCGCGACTACCTGCGGGACGGTCAGCGCACGACGACGACGGCGCGCTCGGGGCGTATACAGGGGTGAATCGACGCGCAAGGAACCGCCAATTCTAGTGGTCGCGGGGTCGCGCTTCCTGTGACGAAGTTGTGAAGAAATCGGCGCCGGTTTGTTGGCACTCCGGTCAACATGTGGGCGTGATTGCCGACTAGGATCGGCAGTGGGTGGTGGGATGGGGTGCCCCAGAGAGGGCGACTTCAGAACACGAAGAGCTCGATGCCGCCCGAGACGTAGAGCTCGACGCCCGTGATGTAGGCGGCGAGGTCGGAGCACAGAAACGCGATGGCGTTGGCGATGTCCTGCGGCTCGCCGGGCCGTTTGAACACGGTCCGTGAGGCGATGCGCTCGTTCATTGCCGCGTTCGCCATGTGGAACGCCTCGGTGCCGATGATTCCCGGGACGATCGCGTTGCACGTGATCCCGTGGCGTCCGCCCTCCATCGCGAGCGTCTTCGTCAAGCCGAGGATGCCGGACTTCGTCGTCGAGTAACTCGCCTGGCCGAACCCGCCGAGCGTCCCTGCCACCGACGCCATGTTCACGATCCGCCCCCACGCGCGCTCCTTCATGTGCGGCCAGACCGCCTGCGCACAGTTGAAGCCTCCCGTCAGATTCACCCGGAGATCGCGCTCCCACAGATCCGGGCTCTGATCGTGGAACTGGCCGACGTGATCGAGCGTCCCGGCGTTGTTGACGAGGATGTCGACGGAGCCGAGCTCGTCGACCGTCCTCGCGACCGCTGCGGCGACGTCGTCGCGGCTCGTCACGTCGCAGCGCACGGCCAGTGAGCGCCGCCCGAGCGCTCGGATCTCCTCGACCGTCTCCTCGGTGTGGACCATTCCACCCGTGCGAGCCGCCGTCGCCAGAGCGCCCCAGCTGTCGGTCTCCTCGGACAGCTCCGACTCGACGAGGATGTCGGCGATCGCAACGTCGGCGCCGGCACGCGCGAGGGTCAAGGCATCCGCACGGCCTAGGCCGCGTGACCCGCCGGTGACAAGCGCGACTCGCCCGCTGAGATCGATTTCGAGTGCCACGTCGAAACCCTAGTCGCCGCGCGGAATGAAGATCTCCTTGGCGATGACCAGGCGCTGGATCTGCGACGTCCCCTCGTAGATCTGGAACAGCTTCGCGTCTCGCATGAGCTTCTCGACCGGGTACTCCTTGATGTACCCGTAGCCGCCGAAAACCTGGACGGCGTCCGTCGTCACCTTCATCGCCGTGTCGGCGGCGAAGCGCTTCGCGAAGGAGGATTGCAGGGTCGCGCGCTCGCCCTGGTCGTGGAGCCACGCCGACTGCCACACGAGAAGTCGGGCAGCCTCGATCTCGGTCGCCATGTCCGCGATGAGGAAGCTGATCCCCTGATGCATCGCGATCGGGACGTCGAACGTGACGCGCTCCTTCGCGTACTCGACCGCGAGCTCGTATGCGGCCTGCGCGACCCCGACGGCGCCGGCGGCCGTGCCGGGCCGGGTGAAGTCGAGCGTCTTCATCGCGATCTTGAAGCCGTCGCCTTCCTCGCCGATCCGGTTCGCCGCGGAGACGACGACGTCGGTGAGCGCGAACGCCGACGTATCCGTCGAACGTTGTCCCATCTTGTCCAGGTGCTTCTCGATCTGGACGCCGGGCGCGTCCATCGGGACGATGAACGCCGAGATCCCGCGATGCCCCTTGCTGGGATCCGTCTTCGCGAAGACGACGGTCCACGACGCCTGCCCGGCATTCGTGATGAAGGTCTTGGAGCCGTTCAGGACGTACTCGTCGCCGCGGCGCTCCGCAGTCGTCTTCATCCGAGCGACGTCCGAGCCCGCGTCGGGCTCGCTGAGGCCGAACGAGCAGAGGATCGGTTCTTCGAGGAGCGGCGGGAGCCACGCTTCCTTCTGTTCGTCGGAGCCTGCGAGGAGAACGGGCCCAGCGCCGAGGCCGTTGGCGAGGATCGACGTGGCGATCCCGGAGCACCCCCAGTTCAACTCCTCCCCGACGAGCATCCCGTCGAAGGCCGGGAGTCCGAGACCGCCCAGCGACTCGGGAACGTGCAGGTTCATGAGCCCGAGCTCGTGCGCCTTCGCGACGACGTCCACGGGGTGGGTCGAGTGCTCGTCGTACTCGGCCGCCTTGGGCCGTATCTCTTTCTCCGCGAACTCGCGTGCGAGCGCGCGCAGCTCGCGCTGCTCGGGGGTGAGCGCGAACGAGACGCCCCCCGCGACGCGTGTCTCCAGCTGGGTCATGACCTTTGCTCCCGTTTCGATTGACTAGTCAGTCAACCGCAGTGTACGTCCGCCCCGAGACGCCGGTCAAGCGCTCGACGGCGTTCCGTAGGATGTCGAGCGCATGGCGACCACGACCGAGCGCCCCGCCCTCGATCCTCTCGATTTCCTCGCGATCGACGCGCTTCTCGACGACGAGGAGCTGGCGATCCGCGACACCGTGCGGCAGTTCGTCCGCGACAACGTCCTCGACGAGGTCGGTGACTGGTTCGAGAAGGGCGTCTTCCCACGAGAGATCTTCCAGGAGCTCGCGAAGCTCGGCCTCCTCGGGATGCACCTCGAGGGCTATGGGCTGCCGGGGGCGAGCTCGGTCGCGTACGGCCTGACGTGCATGGAGCTCGAAGCGGGTGACGCCGGTGTCCGCAGCGCCGTGTCGGTTCAGGGATCGCTCGCGATGTTCCCGGTCTGGAAGTTCGGGTCCGAGGAGCAGAAGGAGCGGTGGCTCCCGCCCATGCACACGGGGGAGGTCATCGGGTGCTTCGGCCTCACGGAGCCCGACGCCGGCTCGGATCCCGGCTCGATGCGGACGCACGCGCGCCGCGACGGGTCCGATTGGATTTTGAACGGCGCGAAGATGTGGATCACGAACGGCACGATCGCCGACATGGCGGTCGTGTGGGCGCGCACGGACGAGGGCGCGATCCACGGCTTCATCGTGGAGCGTGGGATGCCCGGGTTCTCGGCGCCGGAAATCCACAAGAAGCTCTCGCTCCGCGCATCCGTCACCTCCGAGCTCGTGCTCCAGGACGTCCGCGTGCCCGAAGAGAACCGTCTTCCGGACGTGACGACGTTGCGCGGGCCGCTCTCGTGTCTGAACGAGGCGCGATTCGGCATCGTCTTCGGAGCCGTCGGCTCGGGCCGCGCCTGCTTCGAAGCGGCGCTCGACTATGCCAAGGAGCGAATCGTGTTCGGAAAGGCGATCGCCGGTTACCAGCTCACGCAGCAGAAGCTCGCCGAGATGGCACTCGAGCTCAACCGCGCATTCCTCGTCGCCCTCCACCTGGGACGCATGAAGGACGAGGGAACTCTGCGCCCCGAGCACGTGAGCCTGGGGAAGATGGGCAACGTGCGCGGCGCCATCGAGGTCGCCCGGGTCGCGCGGACGATCTTGGGCGCGAACGGCGTCACCCTCGAGTATCCGGTGATCCGGCACGTGAACAACCTCGAGTCCGTCCTCACGTACGAGGGCACACACGAGATACACACGCTCGTGGTCGGCCAGGCGCTGACCGGCGAGAACGCGTTCCGCTAGCCGACGAGATCCGCCGGCGAGCTCAGTCCTCGCCGTCCCAGTAGTCGAGCATCGGACCGGGTCGACCGAGCAGGATCCGCTCGCCCGCGACGCTTCGCGCTCCGACCTTTCCCGAATCGGGGTACTCGACGATGTCGGGCCGGTTCATGGACGAGAGCATGAGGACCCGGGTTGCGGCGTCGGTGTCGTTGCGCACCTGGTGTAGCCCGTCCTTGCCGCGCGGGAAGCAGACGACGTCGCCTTCCTCGAGCCGCTGCTCACCCTCAGGCGTACGGAGCGTCGGTTTGCCTCGGACGACGATCAGCCACTCCTCGTTCGCGTGATGCGTGTGGTACGGCCAGAGCCGATCACCGGGCTCGAGCTCGTAGAGGCTGCCGCCCAGGAGCTCTGCGCCGACGCGCTCGCCCACCCACGCGTCCTTGCTCCGCCAACCCGGGCGATCCTCCTCACGGTCCCATTCGTTGCCGTTGAGGTTGAAGACCTTCACCGTCTCGAGCCTAGATCGTGAGCCCGCGCAAAGCGACCCCGATCGCCGTGCGCTCGGCGTCATCGACGTTCCGGTCACCATCCGGTAGCTGCCCCAGCACCCATCCCGTCAACACCTCCTCGAGTCCGCCGTACACGACCCACGCTGCCAGCCGGGCGTCGACGTCTCGCCTGAACGTGCCGGACGCTTGCCCTTCGGCGATCACGCGCTCGAGGATCGCGAACGCCTCGCGAACCTCGACGACCTGGCCCTGGAGGTGCTCGCTACGGGCGACCTCGCGCACCATGACGGTGACGAGGGCTGGATCGTTCCGCCACGTGCGAAGGAGGATCTTCGCGATCCCCTCCAGCTTCATCTCGGCCGGCTCGTCGGACGCCTCGACTGCCCGGAACCGCGCGATCAGCTGCCCCCAGTTCTCGACGAAGATCGTCCGGAGGACCTCTTCCTTCGACGAGAAGTAGTGGTAGAGCAGGCCGTGCGCGACGCCTGCGTCCTCGGCGATGTCGCCGACGCGCGAGCCGTGGTAGCCGTGCTCGGCGAAGACGCGGACGGCGGCATCGAGGATGCGTTTCCGCTTGTCGAGAGCAGCGATTGAACGGTCAGTCAACGGGTCGAGGATAGAGCTACCCTCCGCCGACGTGCAACCGCTCGCGGACACGCTCGTCGTCGACTTCACGCGCTACCTGCCTGGTGCGTACGCGAGTCGCGAGCTCTCGCGCCTCGGCGCGCGTGTCGTCCGCGTCGAACCACCCGCAGGCGACCCGATGCGGCCGACCGCGAGCGGCTGGGATGCGGCGCTCCGCGCCGGAAGCGAGTCGGTCGTCTGCGAGTTGCCCTCCGACGCCCCGTTCGCCAGAGCGCTGTGCGCGCGGGCCGACGTCGTCCTCGAGGGGTTTCGGCCGGGTGTTGCGACACGCCTCGGCGTCGGCCCCGAGGACGTCCCTCCGACGACCGTGTACTGCTCGATCACGGGGTTCGGCGACGAGCCGCAGCACCGCCTGCGGGCGGGACACGACCTGAACTACCTCGGCTGGGCGGGCGTACTCGAAGACACGTCTCCGGGCCTGCCCCCGATCCAGGTCGCGGACCTCGCAGCCGGGGCGCTCGGCGCGACGGCCCAGATCCTCGCAGCGCTCCTCGAACGCTCCCGAACGGGCCTCGGGCCCCGCGTCGTCGTGTCGATGACCCACCGCTCGCACGACCTCGTCGCCCACCGCCTCGGGGGCGAGCCGGTGCCGCGCATGCTGACCGGCGGCCTTGCCTGTTATCGCATCTACGAGACCGCTGACGAAAGGCAGCTGACGGTCGGCGCGCTCGAGCCGAAGTTCTTCCGGCGCCTGACCGAGCTCGTCGACCGGCCGGAGCTGGGCGAGCGTCAGTACGACGAGGATCAGGCTGCGCTCGCGGCCGAGCTCGCAGGCGTGTTTCGTACGCGCGATCTCGCTGACTGGCTCGAGCACTTCGGCGACGAAGACGTCTGCGTCGGGCCGGTCTGGACGCGTGACGAAGCGGCGGGCGTCTTCGGCGCGCGCGAGCCGCCGGTCGAGGTCCCGCTCGGGGCGCACACGGAGCTCTGGCGGCGCGAGCTAGGAGTGGACGAGGCCTAACGCCGCCGGTAGGGCCAGCAGCGTGTCGATCCGATCGGCCGCGTCAGGCATGAGCCCGTCGCGGTCGAGCAAGATCCCTCGGATCCCGAGCGCGCGAGCTCCCTCGATGTCGTCCTCGTAGGAGTCTCCGACCATCGCCGTCTCGTCGGGCTCGGCGTCGAGCGCCTGCAGCGCGGCGACGAAGATGGACGCGTGCGGCTTCACCCGGCCGTGGGCCTTCGACCCGATGACCGCGTCCACATCGAGTGCGTGATGCGTCACGAATTCATCGAGGTCCCGCTGACCGTTGGAGATGAGCCCGATCCTGATGTCGTGACGGCGCAACTCGTCGAGCACGGGAATCGCGTCCTCGTACAGCGAGAAGTTCTCGTGGCGCTCCCACTCGCGCACCATCTCGGTCGCGCACGCCCTCGCGGCGCCCGGGTCGCCGCCCATCCCGAGGACGATCTGCTCGGTGAACGCGATCCAGATCTCCTCGTCGTGGACGAGCTCGTGGTTCTGTTGGAGCGTCTCGATCGCCTGTGCGCGTGCGTCCGCGTACCGGTCCGGGTCGAGCCCCAGCCCGTGGCGCTCGCCCAGGCGTCGGTACCCCTCGGGACCGAGCTCGGGCCCTGGCCTGAAGAGCGTGAAGTCGACGTCGAAGAGGACCGCTTTCAGCATGCGACCGAGGATAGAGCGCCCTGCACGTGTAAGCGATCACGGAGAGGTGCGATCGGCGGTAGCTCTCCTGCCGCCGCTTCAGGGATCTCTTCGCGGAGTCGGAATCTGCACTCG
>DASTWH010000076.1:0-3682 GCA_035758735.1 Gaiellaceae bacterium | reverse complement strand
TCAGCGCCGGCGGGCTGACCTGGGTCAACGCGGTCGCGCCGCAGCTCGAGACGGCGCAGCTCCTCGCAGACCGCTTCGGCTGGCATCCGCTCGACGTCGAGGACGTCGTCTCGAAGCGCCAGCGCCCGAAGATCGACGACTACGAGGACGAGGGCTACCTCTTCGCCGTCCTCCACTTCCCGGTCTACGACAAGACGGTGCAGCGGCTCAACGCGGCCGAGCTCGACGTCTTCATCGGCCAGGACTACCTCGTCACGCTGCCGAACCGCGAGCTGCTCCCGCTGACGCGGCTCTTCGCGCGCTGCGACGGGGACGCCGCCTTTCGCGAGCAGCTCTTCGCGAAGGGCTCGGGCCGCCTGCTCTACGAGGTGCTCGACGACCTCTTCGACTACTGCTTCCCGATCCTCGACAAGATCGGCCACAAGCTCGACCGCATCGAGGACGACATGTTCGAGGGCGCCGCCGAGGACGTCGTCCGCGACATCTCGAACGTCAAGCAGGAGATCATCTCGTACCGCAAGGTCGTGAAGCCCGAGCGGTCGACCCTCCGCGTCCTCGAGCGCCGGATCGACCGGTTCCTGCCGGAGGAGCTCGAGCTCTACTTCGACGACATCAACGACGCCGTCGAGCGCATCTGGGACCAGCTCGACAACTACAAGGAGGTCGTCGAGGCGCTCGAGTCGACGAACGAGTCCGTCATCTCGCACCGCCAGAACGACGTGCTCCGCCTGCTCACGATCATCAGCGTCACGATGCTGCCGCTCACGCTGATCACGAGCGTGTTCGGGATGAACGTCCTCTACCCCGGCGAGGACACGTCCGCCGCGTTCTGGGTGATCATCGCCGCGCTCGCTGCGACGCTCGGCGGGATGATCGCCTTCTTCCGCTTCAAGAAGTGGATCTGACGACGCCCACCCGCCTGCTCGCGGCCGCCGCGGCCGTGCTCGCGCTCGTCGCCGGGCTCGCGGGCGGCGCAAGGGCGGGCACCACGACCCGCTACGCGATCTCCGGCGCGAACGCGACGATCGCCGTCCCGTCCTCGTGGAAGGTCCTCGATCGGCGAACGGTCACGAACTCGGCGGCGTTCAGCCGGTTCGTGGACGAGAACCCGGCGCTGCGCGCCCTCGCGACGCAGATGCGCGCCCCCAACTCCGCGATCAAGCTCATGGCCTTCGACCCGACGCGCGGCATGTTCGCGACGAGCGTCAACGTCGTCCTCTCGGGCCCGTCCGCCGGCCTCACGCCCCGGCAGGCCGCGGCCTCCTACGCACGCGAGGTCAAGGCGCAGCTGCCGTACGTGCTGGGACAGATCGCGACCAGCGTCGTGCGCCTGCCCATCGGCCCGGCCGTCCGAGCGTCGTATCGTGTGCGCTTCACGCGCAACGGCCGCGCCGTCACGACCCAGACCCTCCAGTACCTCGTGCTGCGCGAGGACACGAGCTTCGTCGTCACCCTCACCACGCTGCCGGCCGAGGCCGCCCGCCGGCGCGCTGCGTTCACCGCGATCGCCCGCTCGCTCCGCCTCGGCGCGTAGCGCCGACCACCCGAACGGCTAGGCACGTCCAGCCTCGCGGGGGAAGACCCGGGGCCGACGTTCGCCGAGTCTTCTTCCATGGCGAGCAAGGGTCTTCCGGCGCAAGGCACTTCCACGAGAGGGGGGCGACGATGACTGCGGCACAGTTCGAGGATCTCCGGGTGGACGAGGCGGCCGAGGTTCTCGCCTGGCGGTTCGACGCGCTGTGTCGCTCCGGTTTCGACCTGGACGCGGCGGCTGTCCTGGCGGCCAACGTCGAAGTCGACCTCCACGACGCCGTCGCGCTCGTCGAGCGCGGGTGCCCCCCCGAGCTCGCCACCAGAATCCTGCTGTAGCCCTCCGGGGGCGGCCGGGATCCGTGGGGGCGGATTCCGGCCACCGGAGCCTCTCTAGGCGATCCGCAGACCCTCGAGCCCGAGCTCGGGCTCGGGCAGCCGCGGGTCGAGGCGCTCGAGCGCGGCGGCGAGCAGCTCGGCGACGGCGAGGGCCTTCACCCAGTTGCGGTCGGCCGGCACGACGTGCCAGGGCGCCCAGTCGGCGGACGTCTCGGTCAACGCCTCGTCCCACGCGGCGATCCAGTCGTCGTAGCGCGCATGCACCTCGACGTCGTCGCGCCGGAACTTCCAGCGCTTCTCGGGATCGTCGATGCGCTCCTGGAGCCGACGCCGCTGCTCCGCCTTCGAGACGTTGAGGAAGACCTTGAGGACGGTCGTCCCCTCGTCGACGAGGAGCTTCTCGAACGCGCGCAGGTGCTCGGCGCGGCGGCGCCAGACGGCCTCGGGCGCGAGGTTCCGCATCCGTACGGCGACGATGTCCTCGTAGTGCGAGCGGTTGAAGACGCCGATCCGCCCGCGGAGCGGCAGCGCCTGGTGGATCCGCCAGAGGTAGTCGTGCTCGAGCTCGACTCCCGCGGGCGCCCGGAACGACGTGACGGTCACCCCGGCCGGGTTCACCTGGTGGAAGACGCGCCGGACGACGCCGTCCTTGCCGGAGGCGTCGAGGCCCTGGAGGACGAGCAGCACGGTCCGCCGGTCCTCGGCGAAGATCCGGTACTGGAGCGCGTCGATCCGCTCGGAGAGCACGTCGAGGCGCGCCTCCCCCTCGCCCTTCTCCAGCCCGAGCCGGTCGGCCGTGTCGCGCGCCGCCAGCCCGGCCGGCGTGCCCGGTCGAACGAGGAGGCCGTCGAGCATCGGCCCACCATAGACTCCGGCGCGAATGGCCGACCGGGGCTCCTTCCATCTCGGGTTCGCGCTCGACCCGAAGACGGGTGAGCCCGGCAGCGACCGGGTCGTCGTCGGCTCGAGCGACCTGACGACGCACGGCGTCGTGGTCGGCATGACCGGGTCGGGCAAGACGGGCCTCGCCGTCTGCCTCGTCGAGGAGGCCCTTCTCGCCGGGATCCCGGCGCTCGTGCTCGACCCGAAGGGCGACATGGGCAACCTCGCGCTCGTCTTCCCCGACCTCCAGCCGGCGAGCTTCCGGCCGTGGGTGAGCGAGGCCGAGGCGTCGGCCGCGGGCGTCCCCGTCGACGAGTACGCGGCGCGCCAGGCGACGGTCTGGCGCGAGGGGCTCGAGCGGAGCGGGATCGGCCCCGAGCGCCTCCAGGCGCTCCGCGACGCCGCCGACGTGACCGTCTACACGCCCGGCTCGACGGCCGGCGTCCCGCTCAACGTGATCGGCTCGCTGAAGGCGCCGCCCCTCTCCTGGGACACCGACGCGGAGGCCCTCCGCGACGAGATCGAGGGCACCGTGACGAGCCTGCTCGCGCTCGTCGGGATCGCCGCGGACCCGCTCGCGAGCCGCGAGCACGTCCTCCTCTCGAACCTCGTCGAGCACGCCTGGCGCGCGGGCCGCGACCTCGATCTCGGCACGCTGATCGGCGAGATCCAGTCGCCGCCGCTCCGCAAGCTCGGCGTCTTCGAGATCGACCAGTTCTTCCCGCCCGCCGACCGCACGAAGCTCGCGTTCACCCTCAACTCGCTCGTGGCCTCACCGACCTTCGCCGCCTGGGGCGAGGGCGAGGCGCTCGATCCGCAGAAGCTCCTCTTCACCCCCGACGGCAAGCCGCGCTGCGCCGTCGTCTACCTCGCACACCTCTCCGACGAGGAACGGCAGTTCGTCGTCACGCTCGTGTTCTCGAAGCTCGTC
>DASTWH010000002.1:0-8811 GCA_035758735.1 Gaiellaceae bacterium | reverse complement strand
GTTCCCGACCTGATGACGTGCGCGAAAGGGATCAGCTCGGGGTACGTGCCACTGTCGGCGGTCATCGCCAGCGGCCGCGTGCGGACGCCCTTCTGGGACGAGGCAACTGCTCCGTTCCTGCACGGTGGAACGTACGCGGGTCATCCCGGCGCCTGCGTCGCCGGCCTCGTCAACCTCGACATCATCGAGCGCGAGCAGCTCGTCGACCGGGCGGCGAAACTCGAGCCGACGCTCAGCCGACTCGTCGCGCCGTTGGCGGAGCTTCCCGGTGTGGCCGACGTCCGCAGCGCCGGCCTCGCCGCAGCGATCGAGCTCGACGGCGACCTCCTAGCCGCCCAGCCGACCGCAGGCTTCGCGGTCGTGACCGCCGCACGCCGGCACGGCGTCATCTCGCGAGCGCTTCGAGGCGTCGCGCTGCAGATCTCGCCGCCGCTGGTCGTCGAGGAGGACGAGCTCGTGTCGATCGTGGACGGCCTACGTGCCGCGATCGAGGAGACCGTCGCCTCGCTCGACGGCTGACTCACAGCCGAAGCCGGTAGACGCGTTGGACCCGTGCCGCGTCGGTGACGAGCTCCACGCGAGCGAGCACTGAACCGGCAAGTCGTCGGCGGAGCGGGAAGCGCAACACGCCGCGCGTTCCGGGACGCAGCGACGTCGGCTCGGACGCGAGCCGCGCAAGGCGCCGTCCACCGCGCTCGATGGCCACGATGACGCGACCGCGGGCAAGCGTCTCCGTGACGTTGCCGCGGTTGAGCAGGACGAGCTCGAGCGCGCGTCCACGCGACATCTTCCCGACGCGCCGGAGACCCAGCAGGCGAACACGGCGCACGACCGCCCCCGGCGCGCGCACGACGACCACCACCCCCATACGCACGCGCACCGCGAGCCCGTCCGCCGCACGGCGTCGCGTCGTGAAGAGAACGAGAGCGTCATGGTCTCCCGGCTCAGCCCGCGCCGGGACCCGGGAGTCGATCGTCACCGAGCCGGACGCACCGGCGCCCAGCACCAGGCTTCGAGGCCTGAAGACGAGCCAGCCGGCGGCCGAACGTCGCACACTGCGCGGCCCGACGATTCTCGGACGCCCGCGAAGGTCGAGCGCGAAGCCCGCTCGGCGGACGTCGAGTACGGCCCGGCGCGTTCCCGAGTTCGTCACACGCACGACCGCCCGGCCCGATCCAGCGAGGTCGACATGGGCCGGCGACGCGACGAGCGCGACCGGTGGCCGCGCGGCCTCGCTCGCGCCCGCCGAAGCGGACGCGAGCGCGAGCGCGGACACGAGGCCGGCGACGAGCGGGGAGCGTCGCGTCATCGCCCGATGACCGTGTAGGTCACGGTCGCCGTGTAACGGCCCGGCGGAACCGTGGGCAGCGGCGACGTGAAGCTCACGTTGGTCGGCCAGGCGTCGCCGCCAGCGGCGCTGATCGAGGCGGTCGTCCCGATGAGGAGATCGGGCGCAGGGGCGATGGGGATCGCCGCTTTCGCGCCGCCGGCGAGCGAGGGCCCGATCTGACCGCCGGTCGGCGCGGAGGCCGTCATGCCGAGCGGCAGATCCGCAGGCTGGAAGGCAGACCGGTGCACGGTGAGTGCGTAGCCCGCCGCGTGCGTGCTCGACACCGTGACGCGCTCCGAGACGGCGGTGGGGCTGTCGCCTGCGAGCGCGTTTCCGAAGCTGATGTTCTGGCGCTCGAGCGAGATCGAGAGCGCGCCCTGGATGTCGACGTCGACACCGGCACCCGCCGTCGCGCTCTCATCGGGGGGAGGCGGCGGACCGCCGGAGCACGGCGCGGCGGTCGTCGTGGAGTTCCGCGGCGTCGGTGGCGCACCGGTGAAGTCGCTCTCGTTCACGTCGCTGTCCGTACAGCCGGCGCCTCCGCGCAGGTCCGAGGTCGTGTTGCTGAGCGCGGGTGCCGCGTCCGAGCCTTCGTAGTCGGTCGCCGAGCCGTAGCCGACCAGGTCGACGACGTTCGCGTCCGCCGAGCAGCTTCCGGCCGTGGCACCGCACGACAGCGCGGTCGTGCTGCGGACGACCGCGACCTTGCCCCCGGAGTTGGCGAGGTTCGTCGTGCCGGTCGCATCCGGGGTCGGAAGCGCGCCGCCGACGGCAGCCGCGGACGCGAGCTGAACGAGGAAGTACTTGCCCGGCTGAACGGTGCCGGTCAGTGGCGTGGCCTGCCAGCTCGTGCCCGACGCCGAGGCGTACTGGATCGACCACGTCGCGAGATCGACGGCACTCGAGCCTCGGTTGAAGAGCTCGACGAAGTCGTTCGCGTAGGTGGCGCCGCTGTTGCCGCCGCCGCCGTAGACCTGGCTGACGACCATGTCGGAGGACGCGCTTCGAGCAGCCGGGGCGACCATGAGCGCGCCGGCGAAGAGGAGCGCGGTGAGGAGTCGGACTCGATGCATGGGCAGCTCCGATCGGGAGAGGGACGTGAGTCCCCCTCTGGTACCGGGCAAGCGAGGTCGCCGAAACTGTCCTTTCCCGAATCGACGCTCCTGCGTCGCACACTTGTTGCGAAGCGATGCCGTCCAGCTAGCGTGACCCCGATGCTCGAGCTGCGCCCGAACTGCGAGCTCTGCGACAAGGATCTGCTGCCCGACGCGGCCGATGCCCGCATCTGCTCGTACGAGTGCACGTTCTGCGCCGCCTGCGTCGAGGACGCGCTCCACGACGTGTGCCCGAACTGCGGCGGTGGCTTCCAGCCACGCCCTATCCGGCCGCGCCGAGCATGGCGCGAGGGAGCCGGTCTCGAGAACGATCCCGCAGGTGGCCGGCGCCGGCGGAGCCCGTTCACCCGCGACGAGATCGACGCCTTCGTCGCAGCGACCCGCGAGATCGATCCGGCCGACCGCTAGCCGCTCGCAGTCTCCGGTACCGGCAGCTCCGTTATCTCCTCGAGGCTCGGCGCCCCGCGGAGCGACGGACTGAGCGTGCCCCAGACCGCGAGGACGAGGCCGAAGGCCGCGAACACCGCGATGGTCGCCCGGTCCGAGGTCGCGCCGAGCAGGAGGCCGGCGACGAGCGGCCCGAGAGGCGCGATCAGGAGACCGATCGTCGTCTGCACGCTCGCGACCCGACCGAGCAGGCGATCGGGCGTCATCCCGAGCTGGTAGCTGTGCACGACCGAGTCCGTGGACGGGATCGCGAGCCCCGTCGGCACGATGCTCGCAGCGAGCACGTAGACGTTCGGCCAGACGACGAAGAGACCGCAGCCGGTCCACGTCCACAGCTCGAGAAGGAGCACGGCACGCACCGGCAGCCGCCTCCGGATGTACGGCGAGAGGAACGACCCGAGCAGGACCGCCGCGCCCCACGCGGAGACGAGCAGCCCGACCTGGCCCCCCGTGAGCCCCTGGCTCTCGGCGATGACGACGATCGCCAGGATGACGCCCGGGCCGATGAAGTTCGCAAGCCCGAACAGGAACGCGCAGGTCCGCAGGAACGGGTGCGCCCAGAGGAAACGAAACCCGTCCGCGAGTCGCGTGCGCAGCGGCGCGGTGTCGACGTCGCGCTCCTCCTGGAAGGGCGTCCGCATGAGGACCAGAAGGACCGTCGACACCGCATAGGAGACGGCGTGGACGAGGAAAGGCAGCGCGCGGGCGAGCCCGAAGAGCGCTCCACCGACCGGCGGCGCGGCGAGGCTGACGGTGGCCTCTCGCCCGGTGACGACCGCAATGGCGTCCGGGAGTTGCGGCTTCGGCACGACGGCGCGCAACGCGCCCGCCGCGGCGGTCGAGTAGACGACCGCGCCACTGCCTTCGACGAACGCGACCGCCGGGATCACCCAGAACGCGATGTCGTCGAGCGCGACCAGCACACCGAGCGTCCCCACCGCCGCCGCCCGTATGGCGTGCGCGGCGATCATGAGCCGACGCCGGTTCCAGTGATCCGCGGCAAGCCCTGCCGGCAGCGCGAAAAGCGCCATCGGCAGGAGGCGCGCGAACGCGACCAGCCCGGCCTTCGCCGACGAGCCCGTGAGCGACAACACGAGCAGCGGGTACGCGATCGCCGTGATCTGCGAGCCACCGCTCGACACGAGCTGGGAGACCTGGAGCAGGAGGAAGTCGCGGTTGCGGCGGAGCGACGGCCTGGTCACGGAGCGACGCTAACGCTCTCAGCGCGGAGGAAGCGCGCCGCGAACCTTGAGTGCGAGGACTCTCGCTGCGGACTCCTGGACGCGTGCCCGAAACGCCGGGTCCGTCCTGGCGACGGCGAGCAGGTGGTCGTACACCGGTCGATACGAGCCGCGACCCGTCAGCAGCAGGAGGTCGGCGCCGGCGCGCACCGCACGCTCGGACGTCTTCTCGAGCGAGCCGGTCGCCAGAGACGCCCTCGCCTCCATCGAGTCCGTGACCACGACGCCGCGGAACCCGAGCTCGTCGCGCAGCAGGCCCTCGATGATGGGACCCGACTGAGAGGCGATGCGGTTGCGATCGAGTGCCGGGTAGCGGGCGTGACCGACCATGACGAGCGGGACGCCCGCGTCGACGGCTGCCCGGAACGGAGCAAGGTCGACGTCCTCGAGCTGCGCGCGTGAGCGGCCGATCCGGACGACGGCGGCATCCGTGTTCGCCGACGCCCCACCCAGCCCGGGGAAGTGCTTCGCGGTCGCTGCGACGCCTCCGGCCCGCCAGCCGAGGACCGAATCACGCGCGGCCGTGCCCGCGACTCGCGGATCGCGCGAGAACGCCCGCGAGGCGATCGCGGCTCCGCGCACGCTGGGCACATCGGCGACCGGGGCGAACGTCACGTTGAGCCCCGACGCGCGCAGGACGTGCGCGGCAGCCGTGGCATCGGATCGAACGCTTCCCGCCGCGATCTGCTCCGGCTCCGAGCGCACCGGCCCCGCCCAGCGCACGCGCCGCACCTGCCCGCCTTCCTGATCGACGGCGATCAGCGGCCGACCGCCCTGCCGCCGCAGGGCTCGCGTCAGCGAGCCGAGCTGCTCCGGCGACACGATGTTGCCGCCGAAGAGGATGACGCCTGCAGCGCGCTTCTCGCGGAATGTCTCCAGCACGTACGCGGGGGGTGTCGTCCCGCGAAAGCTGAACACGAGCAGCTGTCCTACCTGCTGCTCGAGCGTGAGGCTGCCCGGACTCCCCCTGGCGCCGGCGCTCGACAGCAGTGCCAGAACGAGAGCGAGCAAGACGGCTGACCGGCGCTTGGACACGAGGTGCAGCGTAGAGTCAGCGCGCGATGAGCTTCGCCGTCGCCGCCGAGGCGTACGACCGCTTCATGGGGAGGTACTCGACTCCGCTCGCTCCGGTGTTCGTGGACTTCGCCCACGTGGCACCGGGTCAGCGCGTCCTGGACGTCGGCGCAGGGCCGGGGGCTCTCACCGCCGCGCTCGTCGAACGCGTCGGATCGGCGAGCGTGACAGCGGTCGATCCGTCCGAGCCCTTTGTCGCAGCGCTGCGGGAACGCCAGCCGGATGTCGCGGTCCGGCAAGCCGCTGCGGAGAGCCTGCCGTTCGCGGACGCGTCCTTCGACACGGCGCTCGCCCAGCTCGTCGTCCACTTCATGTCGGATCCGGTCGCGGGCCTCCGGGAGATGCGTCGCGTGACGAACCCCGGTGGGGTCGTCGCCGCGAGCGTCTGGGATCACGGCGGCGGGAACGGGCCGCTCAGCGTCTACTGGGAGGCCGTTCGCGAGCTCGACCCGGCGAGCGAGGGCGAGGCGCATCTTGCTGGCGCGAAGGAGGGCGACCTGACGAAGCTCTTCGAGCAGGCCGGCATGGCGGACGTCGAGGAGGAGCCACTAACGGTGGACGTCGAGCACGCGTCGTTCGAGGAGTGGTGGGAGCCGTACACGCTCGGCGTCGGACCGGCGGGTGCGTACATCGCGAGACTGACGCCGGACGCACGCGCGGAGCTCCGTGAGAACTGCCGCGCGCGCCTTCCGGAGCCGCCGTTCGTGATCAGCGCGAGCGCCTGGTCGGCACGCGCACGCGCCTAGGGCATCCGTCGCAACGTCACAGACGAAGCTGCTCGGCGAGATGCCTCGCCAGCGGCCACGCGCCGTCGCTCCAGTTCGCGATCACCGTGCACGTCGTGTCGGTGGCCGGGTCGCACAGCGACCGGAAGGACACACCTGCGTCGTAGCCCTCGAGGAACGGGGTGTCTCCCGCCGGACGGAGCCAGAATCCCAGCCCGTAGCCAAACCCTTCCCCAGCGTCGCTCCGTCGCCGAATCATCTCCCCGACCCAGGCCTCCGAGACGATGCGCCCGCCGAAGAGCGCCTCCCACAGCCTCCGCACGTCGGCGGCCGTCGTGTAGATCCCGCCGTCCCCGGATCCACGGACGGGAAGGTGCAGGGCGTTCGTCCGCAGCCCCTCGACCTCGAGGTACCCGCGCGCGGCATCGCCCGGAAGCTCGTCCGAGCGGAGGAATGACGTGGCCGACATCCCGGCGGGCTCGCACACCCGCTGCTGAACGAGGTCGTGGTACGGGACGCCGCTCGCGCGCTCGGCGAGGAGCGCGAGCACGACGTAGCCTCCGTTGCAGTACGAGAAGGCGGTCCCGGCAGCGAACTTCGTCGGAAAGCCGTCGAGCACGGCGAGGAAGTCCTCCGTCACAGCCAGCGCGTGCACGGGGACGGGCATGACGTAGTCGGTGATCGGGCCCCCTGCCTCCTCGTCCAGGTAGTCACCGATGCCCGAGCGATGCGCGAGGAGGTGCTCGACCGTGACGTCGTCCGCGACGAGCGGCAGGTCGTCGCCGAGCAGCGATCGCGCGAGCGTGTCGAGCGCGAGCCGACCCTCTTCGACCAGGCTCACGACGGCGAGAGCCGTCATGGTCTTGGCTCCACTCGCGATGCCGAAGCGTGTGTCGGCCCGGTTCGCGATCTCGTACGAGCGGTCGGCGAGGCCGTACGCCTGCTCGAGGACGAGCTCGCCGCCGCGGTCGACACGGACGACGCCGGAGAACGCAGCGTCGGCCGCGACCTCGTCGACGTCTTCGAGAAGCGGCCGGCCCACCGGCCAGATACTAGGCTTGCGACATGGTCCCGGAAGCCGAGCTGCAGCGGACCGAGCATGGGCTCGTCCCGACCGGCGACGGCTGGTTCGTGCTCAACGCGCGAGATTCGCGCTGGTACCACGGCGAGAGCCGCGGCGCGTTCTGTGACTTCGAGGGTGACCAGGACTTCCCGCAGGTCGGCGTGAACCTCCAGGTGCTCATGCCCGGCCAGCCGATGGCGATGTACCACTGGGAGGTCGACCAGGAGGATTTCCTCGTCCTGTCCGGCGAAGCGCTCCTGATCGTGGAAGGCGAGGAGCGAACGCTTCGCGCATGGGACTTCTTCCACTGCGCGAGCCTCACGAAGCACACGATCGTCGGAGCTGGCGACGGGCCGTGCGTCGTCGTCGCGATCGGTGCCCGTGCGAACCAGGAAGGCCCAGACTGGGGCGGGTACACGGCCGACGAGACAGCCGCGCGCCACGGCGTCGGCGTCGAGGAGGACACGAACGAGCCGGAGAAGGCGTACGCCGGCTGGATCAGGCGGCAGCACGCCGGCTACCAGGAGGGCTGGCTGCCCTAGCCAACGCCATCGGGCGATGCGAACATGTGTTCGTGTCACGGCCCGCAACCGTTCTCCACGCCGACCTCGACGCGTTCTTCGCATCGGTCGAGCAACGCGACGATCCGCGCCTGCGGGGAAGGCCCGTGATCGTCGGCGGCGGCGTCGTGCTCGCGGCGAGCTACGAGGCGAAGGCGTACGGCATCCGCACGGCGATGGGCGGCCGGCAGGCGCGACGCCTCTGTCCGCAGGCGATCGTCGTCCCTCCGCGTATGTCCGCCTACTCGGACGCCAGCAAGGCCGTGTTCGCCGTGTTCGAGGACACCACTCCGCTCGTCGAGGGCCTCTCCATCGACGAAGCGTTCCTCGACGTGCGCGGGCTCGAGCGCCTGGCGGGGGAACCGAGCGACATCGCAGTGCGCCTTCGTAGGCGCGTGCTCGACGAGGTCGGTCTTCCGATCACCGTCGGGATCGCGCGCACGAAGTTCCTCGCCAAGGTCGCGAGCGCGGTCGCGAAGCCCGACGGTCTCCTGCTCGTGCCGCCCGAGGGCGAGCTCGAGTTTCTCCACCCGCTGCCGGTGGAGCGGCTGTGGGGAGTCGGGCGCGTGACCGCCGAGAAGCTCCACAGCCGCGGCCTGCGGACGGTCGGCCAGGTCGCACGGCTCGAGGAGGAGCTGCTCGTCCAGCTGCTCGGCCGCGCGTCCGGGCGCCACCTCCATGCGCTCGCCCACAACCGTGACCCGCGGCGCGTACAGACGGGACGTCGGCGTGGCTCGATCGGCTCGCAGCGCGCGCTCGGGAGGCGGGCGACGTCGTGGGAGGTGATCGACTCGTCGATCATCGCCATCGTCGACCGGACCACGCGGAGGCTGCGCACGGGTCGGAGACTGTGCAGGACCGTCGTTCTCAGGCTGCGCTTCGACGACTTCACGCGCGCCACGCGGTCGCTGACGCTGCCTCGATTGACCGATCAGTCACAGACGATCCTCGATGCCGCCCGCTCGCTCCTCACGACGGCGAAGCCGCTCATCGAGCGACGGGGGATCACGCTCGTCGGGCTCTCGCTCACGAACCTCCAGAGCGCCGACCGGGTCCAGCTGAGCCTGACGGACGACTGGCGTCCCGAGGCGCTCGACGCAGCGCTCGACGCGATTCGCGACCGGCACGGCTCGAAGGCGATAACGCGCGCCGTCCTCGTCGGCCGCGACTCGGGCATCGCGATGCCGCTGCTACCCGACTAGTCCGCGGGGTACGGCGGTCCGAGGTCGGGGTGGATCGCCGGCCCGTGTACGGCG
>DASTWH010000426.1:0-13125 GCA_035758735.1 Gaiellaceae bacterium | reverse complement strand
CGAACCCCGTCGCCACGGCGGCGTCGAAGGCGTTGCCGCCTCGCTCGAGCACAGCCATGCCGGTCTGCGACGCGAGCCAGTGGGTCGAGGCGACCATCCCGAAGGTGCCGCGCAGCTCGGGGCGCGACGTGAAGCTCAGGGGCGCACCACGAAGTACGCGTTGAACGGATCGTGCTCGAGCAGGTGCACGTCGACCGACGCGAAGCCCGCCTCGGCCAGGAGCTCGCGCGCCTTCTCCTCCCCCCACATCGCTCCGAGCCCGTCGCCTCCCTGCGCGAGCGAGACCGTCATGCAATGCATGCACGAGATCATGTAGAGGAGCGGCGCTCCCGGGTGGTCGAGGTTCTCGTGGACGTGGCTCGAGCCCTGGATGTCCTGCATGAGATAGACGCCGTCGGGCCTGAGCGTCTGCCGGATCCCCTTCAGCATGGCGAGCGGCCTCGCCTGGTCGTGCACGGCGTCGAAGGTCGTCACGTAGTCGAACGCGTCGGGTTCCGCGTCGCGGTCGAAGGTGCTCAGGTCCCGCTGCTCGAAGCGCACGTTCGCGAGGTTGCGCTCGGCCGCCTGCTCCGAGGCGTGGGCGATCGCGTCCGTGGACAGGTCGTAGCCGAGGAACGTCGAGGCCGGAAAGCGCTCGCCGAGGAGGAGCAGCGCCCGGCCGCGTCCGCAGCCGAGGTCGAGGAGCGACGCGCCTTCTTCGAGCCGGTCGGCCATGCCCGGAACGAGCGGGAGGATGTGCGAGTCGAGCACGGACAGGACCGTCTGCGCGCTCTCCTCCGCCATCACCTCGTGGAACCGGGCGTAGCGCTCGTACGGCACCCCGCCGCCGTTCACGAAGCAATCGAGGATGTCGTCCTCCACGATCGAGAGCGTCGGGATCCACTGCGCCTCGACGGCGAGGTTGTCGGGCGACGCCGCCCGTGTCAGCCACGCCGCGTGCTCGGCCGGAAGCGAGTAGCGGCCCGTGGCGGGATCGATGTCGACGACGCGCCCCGACGCCATCGCAGCGAGCCACTCCCTCACGTAGCGCTCGTCGAGCCCCGCCGCGTCCGCGAGCTCGTCGCTCGTCGCCGCGTCGAGCCCGGACAGCGCGTCGAAGAGCCCTGCGCGGTGGCCGACGGACGTCATCACCATGAGCGCGCCGCTGTTCAGCATGTCGAGCATCCGTCCGGCGAACGCCTCGGCGCGCGCGCTGTCGAACTCCGTCTGTGCCACGGAACCTCCAGGCCTGGGGGGCCTCTAGTCTTCCACCCCGTGCTCACGTGCGCGCGCTGCGGCCAGGAGAACCCCGACGGGGCGAAGTTCTGCAACGCGTGCGGCGCACCGCTCGTCACGCCCGGCCGGACCGGTGAGGAGCGCCGCGTCGTCTCGGTGCTCTTCGTGGACCTCGTGGGGTTCACGTCGCGCGCCGAGAAGCTCGATCCGGAGGACGTGCGGGCCTTTCTCGTCCCGTACTACGAGCGTGTTCGCGGGGAGCTCGAGAGCCACGGCGGACGCGTCGAGAAGTTCGTCGGCGACGCCGTGATGGGCGTCTTCGGAGCGCCGGTGACATACGGGGACGACGCGGAACGCGCAGTCCGGGCGGCGTTCGCGGTCCGCGACTGGGCCGACGACGAAGGGCTCCAGCTTCGCGTCGCCGTCAACACGGGCGAGGCGATCGTCGCCCTCGACGCCAGCCCCGAGCACGGCGAGACGTTCGTCGCGGGAGACGTCGTCAACACTGCAGCGCGGCTCCAGTCCGCATCGCCCGTCGGCGCCGTGCTCGTCGGCGAGGAGACGTACATCGGGACCCGCGGCTCCATCGACTACCGGCCCGCGCAGCCTGTCCTCGCGAAGGGCAAGGAGGCGCCGGTCCAGGCCTGGCTCGCCCTTCGCCCGATCGCGGGGGTCGGCGAGCGACCGGTCGCGGCCGTCGCGCTCGTCGGGCGCGACCGCGAGCTCGGGGTGCTCACGAGCACCTGGGAGCGCGCCGTCGAAGAGTGCCGGAGCCACTTCGTGACGGTGTTCGGGCCGGCCGGCATCGGAAAGTCGAGGATCGCGCTCGAGCTCGCCCAGATCGTCGCGACGCAGGACGGACGCGTCATCCGGGGACGCTCGACGCCGTACGGGGCCAGCAGCCCGTACAGCGCATTCGGTCAACAGGTCAAGCAGATCGCGCGGATCTTCGACAGCGACGAGGTCGACGAGGCGCGGGCGAAGCTCACCGAGGCCGTGGCCTCGCTCGCCGGGAGCGCCGCCGCAGAGGAGCACGTGCCGAATCTCGCCGTTCTCCTCGGCCTCGACGGCGAGAGCGAGATCGCCGATCGCGAGCAGCTCTTCTTCTCCGCCCGCGTGCTCGTCGAGTCCCTCGCGCTGCGCGGTCCGACGATGCTCCTGTACGAGGACATCCACTGGGCGGACGGCAGCCTCCTCGACCTCCTCGAGACGTTTGCATCCCGCGTCCGGGATGTGCCGCTCCTCATCGTCGCGCTCGCTCGCCCCGAGTTGCTCGGAGACCGGCCCGGGTGGGGCGGGGGACTCCCCGCGTACACGGCGCTGCCACTCGAGCCCCTCTCCGTCGTCTCGAGCCGACAGCTGGCGAACCAGCTCCTGGCGCCGCACGGCGATGCGGAAGCCCGAGCCTCGAACGTCGCGGATACGGCAGAAGGCAATCCCCTGTTCATCGAGGAGCTCGCCAGGTGCATCGGCGAGCAGGACGTCAAGGGGCTCGACGAGCTTCCGACGAGCATCCGGGCGATCATCGCGGCGAGGCTCGACGCGCTCCCTGCCGCGGAGCGATCGGTCCTCGTCGACGCCTCGGTGGTCGGCCGTGTCTTCTGGCGCGGCGCGCTCGCGGAGATGGCGTCTGCGGAGAGCCTGTCCGCCCTGCTCGGATCGCTCGAGGCGCGCGAGTTCGTCCAGCGAGAGGCCGTGTCACGAATCCAGGGAGACCAGCAGTTCGCCTTCAAGCACGGCCTGATCCACGACGTCGCTTACGCGACGCTCCCCCGTGCCTCGCGGCGCGCGAAGCACGCGGCCGTCGCACGCTTCCTCGAGGCGAGCACCGACGTCGGTCAGTCGCACGAGGCGCTCGGCCATCACTGGCGAGCCGCCGGCGAGGACGAGCGGGCCGCAGAGCACCTGATCGCCGCCGGCGACCAGGCGGGCCGCGGGTGGGCCAAGCAGCGCGCGGTCACGCTCTACCGGGAGGCGCTCGACCTCCTCGGCGAGGACGACGCGGGCCGACGCGACGTCACGCTGAAGCTTGCGGTCGCTCTCCAGGCGGTCTACCACCTCCCGGACGTCGGTGGCGGGGTCGGCGAGCCCGCCTAGCCTGGGTCGTCGGTGAGCGGGAAGTCGGCGGGCGTGACGTCGCCTGCGATCTCGTAGATCACGGTGATCGTGTGATCGCCGAAGCGCGCCGCGTGCTCGCGGACCATCTCCTCGCTCGGCGCCTCGTAGATGCAGAACGACTTCGGGACCCCGTCCGTCCCGACGACGACGTGGCTGTGCTCCCAGACGATCTCGGGATAGTGGTAGTGCCCGATCGCCTTCGACCGGGTGGCTGCGGCCGGGACTGCGTCCATGTCGACCGTGTACGTTCGCTCGATCAGGTAGCGCGGCATGGGGACAGCGTAACGTCGAGCACGCGCTCGGCGAAATTGGGGTCGAAGTGCCTACTTGCGGCGCTAGGCCGACTCTTCGGCGAGCTCGTCGAGGTCGTCCTCGACGGCGGCCACGCCGCTCGTGACGAGCGTCGGCTTCTGACCCCGCGAGATCGTCTCCTTCGTCAGGACGCACTTCGTCACGTCGGTCCGCGACGGCAGCTCGAACATGACGTCGAGGAGGGCGAGCTCGATGATCGAGCGGAGGCCGCGCGCACCGGTCTCCCGAGCGAGCGCGTGCTCGGCGATCTCCCACAACGCGTCGTCCGTGAAGACGAGCTCGATCTGGTCGTAGCCGAAGAAGCGCTGGTACTGACGGACGAGCGCGTTCTTGGGCTCGGTCAGGATCTCGACGAGGTCGTCCTTGGTGAGTTGGTGCACAGCGGAGACGACGGGGAGACGGCCGACGAACTCGGGGATGAGACCGAACGTGATGAGGTCCTCGGGCATGACGTCACTGAGGAGCTCCGAGCTCTCCGCCGCGTTTCTCGACCGGATGTCCGCGCCGAAGCCCACCGTGTTCTTCCCGATGCGCCGCTCGATGATCTTGTCGAGGCCGGCGAACGCGCCGCCGCAGATGAAGAGGATGTTCGTCGTGTCGATCGACAGGAACTCCTGGTGCGGGTGCTTGCGCCCGCCCTGCGGGGGCACCGACGCAATCGTGCCCTCGAGGATCTTGAGGAGCGCCTGCTGCACGCCCTCTCCGGAGACGTCGCGCGTGATCGACGGGTTGTCGGCCTTCCGCGCGATCTTGTCGACCTCGTCGATGTAGATGATCCCGGTCTCGGCCTTCTTGATGTCGAAGTCCGCGGCCTGGATGAGCTTGAGGAGGATGTTCTCGACGTCCTCGCCGACGTAGCCCGCCTCGGTGAGCGCCGTGGCGTCGGCGATCGCGAACGGGACGTTCAGGATCCGCGCGAGCGTCTGCGCGAGCAGCGTCTTCCCGCATCCCGTCGGGCCGAGGAGGAGGATGTTCGACTTCTGGAGCTCGACCTCGCTGTCCTCGAGGCCCATCCGCACGCGCTTGTAGTGGTTGTAGACCGCCACCGCGAGCGTACGCTTCGCCTCTTCCTGCGAGACGACGTAGTCGTTGAGGACGGAGTAGATGTCGAGCGGCTTCGGGAGATTGTCGAGGTCGAGCTGCGCCGGAGTGGTCAGCTCCTCGTCGATGATCTCGTTACACAGGTCGATGCACTCGTCGCAGATGTAGACGCCCGGACCAGCGATCAGCTTCTTGACCTGTCGCTGACTCTTTCCGCAGAAGCTGCAAAGCAGCTGCTCGTTGCCCTCGCTCGCCCGAGCCATCCCGCTCTCCTTTTACTCCGTTTTCACCGTTGAGGGAAGGGGCGCGCTACGAGCGGGCAGCGACCACGCGGTCGATGATCCCGTACTCCTTCGCCTCCTCGGCGGTCATGTAGTAGTCGCGATCCATGTCCTTCGACACCTTTTCGACGGTCTGGCCGGTGTGCGTGGACATGATCTCCTCCATTAGCCGCTTGAGGCTGATTACCTCCCGCGCCTGGATCTCGATGTCCGTCGGCTGCCCCGAGAAACCGGCCGACCCCTGGTGGATGAGGATCTTCGAGTGCGGGAGAGCGCTCCGCTTTCCCTTCGCTCCACCGGCGAGCACGACGGCCCCCATGGACATGGCCATCCCGACGCAGATCGTCTGCACGTCCGGCCGGATGAACTGCATCGTGTCGTAGATCGCGAGCCCGGCGTACACGATGCCGCCCGGCGAGTTGATGTAGATCGAGATGTCCTTGTCGGGATCCTCGGACTCGAGATGGAGGAGCTGCGCGACGATGAGGTTCGCGATCTGGTCGTCGATCGGCGTTCCGAGGAAGATGATGCGCTCGTTGAGCAGGCGCGAGTAGATGTCGAACGAGCGCTCGCCGCGCGAGGTCTGCTCGATCACCATCGGAATCAACGGGCTCATTGGCTCTCCTTGCTGCCGGGGGTCCACAACTTCGTCTCCCCCTCCGGCTTTTCCTTGTCGGGGGTCCAGAGCTTGTCCCGCGCCTCCGCGAGCTCGGGGTCGATCGGCTTGACGTCGGCGACGAGGCGGTCGAGCGCGGCGCGGAGTCGGAGGTCCTCGCGGATCGACTCCTGCTGGCCGTGCGCCCAGACGTCCTCGATGACCCCCTCCACGTCCTCTTCGCCCGACGCGGCGACTTCCTCGCGGATGTAGGCCTTCACGTCGTCGTCGGAGACCTCGATCTCCGCCTTCGCCGCGAGCGCCTCGAGCGCGAGCTCGCGCGCGACCGACACCGCTGCCTCGAGCACCATCTGCCGCTCGAGCTCCTGGATCGAGCCGCCGCTCGCCGCGAGGTACGTCTCGAGCGTGACGCCGCGTCGCTCGAGCGAACGGGCGAAACCCGTGAGGAGGTCGGCCGCGCGGGTCCGCACGAGCGGGAGCGCGGGCTGCACCGACGAGGCCCGCACGAGCTCGTCGACGGCGGTGATGCGGTACGCGGCCTCGATCTCGCCGTCGAGCTGCTCGCGGAGCGTCCCTTCGATGCTGGAGCGCAGCTCCGTGATCGTGTCGAACTCGCTCGCGGCACGCGCCAGCTCGTCGTCGACCTCCGGTAGGACCTTCTCCTGGATCTCGCGGACCGTGATCTCGACGTTCGAGGTCGAGCCGTCGGCGAGCGGGAACGCGATCTGCTTCGTCTCCCCCGCAGACGCGCCGACGAGGGCCACCTCGATCTCGGGAGCGAGCCTGCCTCCTCCGAGCTCGAGGACGGTATCCGGCTGCGCCTCACCGTCGGCGTCGACGAGGTCGACGAGGAGCGTGTCGCCCGCCTGCGCCGCGCGCTCACCTGCGGGCGCGAGCTCGGCGACCGACTCGCGGAGCGCGTCGATCTCGGCAGTGACGGCCTCCTCGGGCACGTCGACCTTCGCACGGGGCACTTCGAGAGTCGTCCAGTCGACGAGCTCCGGCAACGGCTGCACCTCCACGGTCGCGACGAAGCTCCAAGCCTCCTCCGCGGTCTCGGGCAGCTCGAACTCGTACTGCGGGTCGGAGACCGGGCGCACGCGACTTCGTGTCGCGGCGCTCCAGAACCAGCCGCCGATGTGGCTGTCGACCGCCTCGGCGTAGATGCGCTCCTTGCCGAGCCGCGAGACGAGAACCGGCTTCGGGATCTTGCCCTTGCGAAAGCCTGCGATCTTGACGCTCTCGGACAGGTCCGAGAGCGCGTGGTCGACGGCGTGCCGCACCTGATCGGGCGACACGTCGACCGTCAGCCGAACGCGATTCTCCCCGACCGTCTCGACAGCAGTGGTCATTCGGCCATTCAACCAGCCGCCGTTAGGGTCACGCCGATGGAGCGGTACGACGTCGTGGTCGTCGGAGTCGGCGGGATGGGGAGCGCCGCGATGCACCATCTCGCCCGGCGCGGGAAGCGCGTGCTCGGCCTGGAGCGCTTCGACCTGCTCCACGAGCGAGGGTCGTCGCACGGGCTGACGCGGATCATCCGGCTCGCCTACTTCGAGCATCCGGACTACGTGCCGCTGCTGCGCCGCGCGTACGAGCTGTGGCACGAGCTCGAGGACGAGGCCGGCGAGCAGCTTCTGCACACGACCGGGATCATCGAGGGCGGCCCCGAGATCCTCGACGGCGTTCTTCGCTCGTGCGCCGCCCACGGCATCGAGCACGAGGTCCTGACGGGTGTCGACGTCGCGGCGCGCTTTCCGGCGTTCGACCTGCCTCCCGAGCTGGAGGTCGTGTACCAGGCGGACGGTGGATTCGTCGTCCCGGAGCGATGCATCGTTGCCCACGTCGAGGGAGCTCTCGAGCGCGGTGCGACGCTGCGCGCTCGCGAGCGCGTGCTCGAGTGGTCGGAGGGCGAGAACGGCGTCCGCGTCCGTACCGATCGCGGCACGGTCGAGGCCGAGCGCCTCGTCCTCACGGCGGGGGCCTGGTCGGACGGCGTCGCTCGGTTGCCCGCGGGATCCGTGAGGGCCGTACGCCAGGTGCTGGCGTGGTTCCAGCCGACGCGACCCGAGCTCTTCGTGCCCGAGCGGATGCCGGTGTTCAACCTCATCCTCGACGGTGACCACTTCTACGGGTTCCCCGCCTGGCGCATCCCCGGCGTCAAGCTCGGCCGGTACGAGCGCCAGGGGGAGAGCGGCGATCCCGACGCGATCTCGCGCGAGCCGACGATCGAGGACGAGGTCCGGCTCCGCGAGCTCGCCGCGCGCTACCTCCCGGAGGGCGCGGGGCCGACCGTCGCGCTCAAGACGTGCCTGTTCGAGCTCTCACCCGACGAGCACTTCCTCATCGATCTTCACCCGGAGTCGGACGCAGTGGTCGTCGCCGCGGGCTTCTCGGGCCACGGCTACAAGTTCTGCTCGGTCGTGGGCGAGGTCCTGGCCGACCTCGCGATCGACGGCTCGACGCAGCACGACATCGGGCTCTTCCGCCTCGACCGCTTCTCATTGCGGGCGGGAGGACTCGAACCTCCAAGGACCTCGCGGCCCAACGGGACCTAAACCCGCCGCGTCTGCCAATTCCGCCACGCCCGCGCCGGGCGAAGGATACGGGCCTAATAGCCGTCGACGAGCCGCGAGACGGTCTCGCGCATGCTCTCGGCCACGAGGCCGACGAGACCGACGATCGCGAGGACGGCAGCCGCGTCGAGCACCTCGCCCGTCGCCGTGAGGACGAGGAGCGCGGTGAAGCTCCCGAGCACGAGAAATGCGGTCGAGAGCGGGCGACGGGTGTACGTGCCGAGGCCGAGCCCGGCGAGGAACGCGGTGCCGAAAACCACGATTCCGAGCGTCATGGCGCGAGGGTAGGACCGGCGTCGGACGGCGCGGACCGAGGTGACCGCGTCCGCGCTCAAGAACGGGCGTCCATGAGCCGATTCTCGTCCTGATGGCCCACATCCGTTGGGTACACCTGACGCGCGCGGCATCCGCCGCGGGCCTTGCCGTGTTCGCGGCGTACACGCTGCTCGCTCCGACCGACGACGCGTACTTCACGTTCTTCAACACATGGGTGTACGACGGCCTGATGGTGCTGGCGTGCGTCATCGCCGGGTCGCACGCGTACCTCGTCGCGCGAGAGCGTGTCGCCTGGACCGTGATCACGGTCGCGATGGCGTGGTGGACGTTCGGCGAGATCTGGTACGCGGTGTTCCAGCCGGAGACGTATCCGTCGGTGGCCGATCTCGGCTTCATCGCCTTCTACCCGCTGCTCTACGTGGGCATCGTTCTCCTGCTGCGATCGCGGGCGCGCACGATCGGACGCGCGCTCTGGCTCGACGGCGCCACCGCCGCCCTCGCCGCCGGCGCGTTCGGGGCAGCGCTCATCTTCGAGCAGGTCGCAGACGTCACCGCCGGATCGACCTCGGTCGTCGTCACCAACCTCGCGTACCCGCTCGGCGACGTCCTCCTCCTCTCCGCCGTCTTCGGCGTGTTCGCTCTCACGGGCTGGAGGCCGGGAATGCGCTGGGCGCTCCTCGGCCTCGGTGTCCTGTCGACCGCGCTCGCGGACTCGATCTACCTGTTCCAGTCCGCGGAGGGCACGTACGTGGAGGGCACGTGGATCGACGTCCTCTGGCCCACCGCCCTCCTGCTCATCGCAGCTTCGGCCTGGGTGAACGACCGCACGAGAGCGGGGCTGACGGTCGAAGGCCGCCCGCTGCTCGCCGTCCCGGCAATCTGCGCGGTGATCGCGACCGGGATCCTCGTCTACGACCACTTCACGCGCCTGAACATCCTCGCGATCGCGCTCGCGACCGGCACGCTCGCGCTGGTGGTGGTCCGGCTGGCGATGACCTTCCGAGAGAACAGCCGCCTCTTCGAGCTGACCCGCCAGGAGGCGATCACCGACGTCCTGACCGGCCTGGGGAACCGCCGGCAGCTCGTCAGCGATCTCGAGCGGAGGCTCCTGAGCGAACCGGTCGCCCCGACCCTCCTCATGCTCTTCGACCTCGACGGGTTCAAGGGCTACAACGACACGTTCGGGCATCCGGCCGGCGATGCGCTGCTCGCACGCCTCGGAACGAAGCTGGCTGGCGTTCCCGGGGACGGGGGTACCGCGTACCGCCTCGGCGGCGACGAGTTCTGCCTGCTCGCGACCGTCGGCGAGGGCGAGGCCGAGCCGCTCATCGACAGGGCATGCGATGCCCTCACCGAACGGGGCGAGGGGTTCGAGATCGGCAGCTCGTTCGGGGCGGTGATGCTGCCCGACGAAGCCACGGATGCGAGCCACGCCCTGCAGGTCGCCGACGAGCGGCTGTACGCGCAGAAGTACTCGCGGCGAGGCGAAAGCGAGCGGACGATGGCGGCGCTCCTCGCGGCCCTGTCGCTCCGGGAGCCAGAGCTCGAGTCGCAGCGCGCCGACGTCGGCTCTCTGGCACTCGACGTGGGCACGGCCCTCGGCCTGCGGCGGGACGAGCTCGACGAGCTCGAGCGCGCGGCTCAGCTCCACGACCTCGGCAAGCTCGCCGTCCCCGACGAGATCCTCCACAAGCCCGAGCCGCTCGACGAGCGGGAATGGGGTTTCGTGCGTCAGCACACGATCGTCGGCGAACGCATCCTGCGCGCTTCGCCGGCGCTCCGCAGCGTCGCGGGCGTCGTCCGCTCGAGCCACGAGAACTGGGACGGCAGCGGCTACCCGGACGGCCTCGCCGGCGACGACATCCCGCTGGCGGCCCGCATCATCCGCGTCTGCAGCGCCTACGTCGCGATGATCTCGGACCGGCCGTATCGTGCGGCGCTCACGGAGGAGGAAGCGCTGAACGAGCTCATGCGCCTCGCCGACACGGAGTTCGACGCGACCGTCGTGCGCGTCTTCGTCGCGCGCGTCCGCGACGAACTCGAAGCCGAGCGAGCGGCGTAGCCCTCCACCCGAGCCGGGCATACTGAGCGCCCGAGGCCCCGTAGCTCAGTGGATAGAGCGGCAGACTTCGAATCTGCGGGCGGAGGTTCGACTCCTCCCGGGGCCACCTAACGTCTGCTTCAGGGGGAGTTGGCCGTCGTGGCCTGGCCCGTCACGGAAGCTCCCCCAGAGAGAGTTCGTGCTCTGAGGCGCTCCGCGCAGTCGTACTGGCGGGCTGGGAGACTGGCAGCGAGCGCGCTGAGCCGCCGAGCAGCCAGCGCTCGAAGTGCGGGTTGCAGATGACAAGGCGGTGGCGCTTCGTCCGAAGGAGCCGGATTGCGTCCGATGCTGCCATTCCGCGCAGCATGAGGGCGAGCGCCACGACGGTCGCCGAGCGATTGAGTCCCACCTGGCAGTGGACGAGGATGGTCTGCCCGAGATCGCGTCGGCGGTTGACTTCGTGCGCCAGATCGCCGAACTGCTTTGCGACCTCGGCGGTCACCTCGCCGTCCTCGACGGTGACGTTCACGCACTCGATCCCGTTTGGGTCGTATCGTGACCACGCCGCGACGAGGTTCACGATGAAGTCGAACCCCTCCGGCGCGCGAGGCTCGGGCGCACCGCCGAACCACAGGCCAGGCTGGATCTCGGTGAGCACTGGCACATCGACGTAGCTCTCGTCGCCGCGCTCAAGCGCGTAGGCGACCTGGAACGGCTCGCGGACGAGGTGACTCTGATCGATCTCCACGGGAGCGCTGTATAGCGGGTGGAGGCTCCGGTCGGGTTTCCCCAGCCTCGCGCCGACGCCGCCGGGGCCACCAGACCCACCGAGATGGGCCGAGATCCCGAAGGCACGATCCGGCAGAAACGGCTTCGACAGACGGGATCGTCTCGGCGCGTCTCGGCCTGTCTGGCTCGCGGCCGAACGTCGAATCTGCGAGCGGTGATTCGACTCCACCCTGGGGCCATTTCGGAACTCGCTGCAAACTGGTGTCTTCGCCGCGCGAGATCGTGACATTCGCGACGCAATGTGCAAGAGTCTCGACGTCCGGGGAAGCGGGAGAAGGAGGGGGATCATGAGGATGCTTCTTGCCGTGCTCGTCGCCGCGGCGGCTCTGCCAGTCGCGATCGCCGGGGCCGCGGTCAGCGCAACCGTCGTCGTGGACCTCAACCCTGCGCTCGGGGAGTTGCCCGAGGGCGTCGCGGTCGACAAGCGCGGGGATGTGTTCTTCAGTGTGTCTCCGCTGGGTCAGGTTCGGAAGCTCGACCGTGACGGCTCGGTGTCTCTGCTCGCCCAGGTCGTGCCGCCGGGCAGTGGCAATGGCCCGATCGGGATGGCTGTCGATGCACCCGGGAACGTGTACGTCGCGACGGCCACACTCGATCCGGCGACGTCCGGTGTGTACAAGATCGCGCGCGACGGGTCGTTCGTACGGCTGCCGGGAACAGGCGCGATCACGTTCCCGAACGGCATCGCCCTCGACAAGAACGGAAACGTGTACGTGACGGACACGGTCGGAGGCGCGGTGTGGCGCGTGCCGGCGAACGGAGGCGCCGCGACGAAGTGGTTCGAGTCGCCGCTTCTCCTCGGGGATGGAAGCTTCAACTTCGGCTTCCCGCTCGGCGCGAACGGGATCGCCTATCGCCAGAACCAGCTCGTCGTGAGCAACACCGAAAAGGGGCGGCTCGTGCGCATCCCGATCAACGCGGATGGAAGCGCAGGCAGTGCCTCGATCCTCGCCGAGGGTCTCGCGTTGCTCGCAGTCGACGGCATCACGTTCGACGTGCACGGGAACGTCTGGGCTTGCGTCATCGCGCAGAGCACGATCGTCAGCGTGTCACCGAGCGGCGCCATCACGACGATCGCGACCGCTGCGGACGGTCTCGATTGGGCGTCGAGTCTCGCGTTCGGCAAGAACACCGACCTGTGGGTCGTCAACTTCGCGATCGGGCCGCCCGGGGGTCCAGGACCAGCGGTCCTCCTGCTCGACGCTGGGGTGAAGGGGCAGCCGCTGCCGTAGCGAGCGGTACTCCTACGTCACAGCGCAATTCTGACGCTGGGAACGTGGCGGCAATGCCGCAGGGACTCGACGTGCACCCCCCGAGCCTTCCGGTCGTGCTCATCCGCACATGAGCGCAACTCCGTAGTACGAGGCAGAAGCACGCAACGGCAGAAGCACGCAACGAAGGAGGCGCTATGCCATCCCTCAATCAGCAGCTGAACCCGAGCGACTCCGGATCGCACCTCACTCGCTGGATCGTGATCGCAGTCCTCGCGGCGGCGGCCGTCGTCGGCGTCGTGCTCCTCGTGGTCTACGGAGGAGGCGGCGGCTCGGCGCCCGGCTACTAGAACTCGTACCCCGGCAGCCAGTGGGGGATTCGCGCAGCGCGCTGCCGGGGTACGTACTCTCTCGGAGAGGTCGACGGAAGGGGAATCCGCATGACCCGGCACCTTCTCGCAGTCGCAGCCATCGGCGCCGTGCTGACATCCGTCGCAGGCGCACAGAACGCGTTCCCGACCCGCATCAGCCTGCCCAACGGGTTCCAGCCCGAGGGCATCACGATCAGCGGCGAGCAGTTCTACGTCGGCTCGATCCCGACCGGCGCCGTGTATCGCGGCAGTCTCCGCACCGGCAAGGGAGCCGTCCT
>DASTWH010000400.1:0-15104 GCA_035758735.1 Gaiellaceae bacterium | reverse complement strand
GACAGCGACTCGATCGGCAGTCGGGCAGGCGACATGACCCCGAGCTCCTCGGCGTCGAACTCGGTGCCCTGGGCCATCGCGCGCAGCGGCTCGCGCGTCGAGAACGTGCCGTCGACGACCCGCACGAACGCAACGACGCCGCGGTACTGGTCGTACGACGAGTCGAAGACGAGCGCACGTGCCGGGGCGTCAGGATCGCCCGCGGGTGGCGGGATCCGCTCGACGATCGCGTCGAGCACGTCGCCGACGCCGGCTCCGGTCTTCGCGGAGATGCGGAGCACGCGGTCGGGCTCCTCGCCGAGCAGGTCGCCGAGCTCCTTCGCCGCGCCGTCCGGATCGGCCTGCGGCAGGTCGATCTTGTTCGCGGCAGGGACGATCTCGAGCCCACCGTCGATCGCGAGGTATGCGTTGGCGAGCGTCTGCGCCTCGATCCCCTGGGCGGCGTCGACCACGAGCAGCGCGCCCTCGCACGCCTGCAGCGAGCGGGAGACCTCGTACGTGAAGTCGACATGCCCCGGCGTGTCGATGAGGTTCAGCTGATGGCCCTTCCACGACACGCGGACGGCCTGCGCCTTGATCGTGATCCCGCGCTCGCGCTCGAGCTCCATCGAGTCGAGGAGCTGCTCGCGCATGTCGCGCTCGGAGACGGCGCCGGTCAGCTCGAGGATGCGATCCGCGAGCGTCGACTTGCCGTGGTCGATGTGCGCGATGATCGCGAAGTTGCGAATGCGGTCTTGCTGCATAGGTCTCTCAGCGCTCGTCTCGAGGCTCGTCGCGCCGGGATCGCAACAGTAGCAACGCCTCGAGCTCGCGCAGGCCGAGCGCCCGAGCCAGGCCCACGTACACGAGTCCTGCGACCGCGATGCCGACCCCGAGCGAGACGATCTGGGCGCCGAGGCCGTCCCCGAGCGCTGCGTCGATGCCGTACCACGTGCCGTAACCGAGCCCCGCCGCGACGGCACTTGCGAGCGTGACGCGAAGGAGCACGCCGAGCGTCCGCCCGACGTGCTCGAGCCCGACGCGCCGGCGCATCATCACGAGCAGCACCGCGGAGGCGACGATGTTCACCGTCGACGTCGCGAGCGGGATGCCCCAGATCCCGAGCCGGTAGAAGACGGTGTCGAAGAGGGCGTTCAGCGCGACTGCGCCGAGCGCGATCCCAGTCGGCACCCAGTTCGTCTGCACGGCGTAGAAGCTGCGGTTGAGGATGAGCAGCCAGCCGTTGAAGACGAGGCCGATCGAGAACGCCTGCAGGCACTGAGCGACGGTCACGGTGTCCTCCGCCGTGAACTCGCCGCGCTGGTAGACGAGCTCCACGATCGGCTTCGCGAGCACGATCGAGACGAGCGCCGCGGGGACGAGCAGGAACGAGATCTGGCGGAGGCCACTGTCGAGCGCGCGCCGCAGGCCCCTCATGTCGTTCCGCGCCGCCAGTCTCGCGAGTGTCGGAAAGAGCACTGTCGTGACGGCGACGGCGAAGATGCCCTGCGGGAGCATGTACAGGCGGAACGCCTTGTCGATTGCCGCCGGCGCGAGCTCCGGATCGAGGAGCCGCGACGCGAAGAGCGTGTCGACGAGGAAGTTCACGTTGACGAGCCCGATCGTCAGCGTGACCGGGAGCATCAGCACCAGCACGCGCTTGACGGCCGGGTCGCGCCAGTCGATGACGACCGACAGCCGACCGTCGAGCTTGCGGAGCCACGGGATCGGGAGGAGCAGCTGCACGAGCGTCCCGACGACGACGACGCCCGCGTAGAGGTAGAGCTGAGCGCTCTCGTCGTCGATCCGCGGAACACCGAGGACGAGCCCGACGATGATCACGACGTTCCACGCGACCGGCGCGAGCGCGGGCAGCGCGAAGTGGTGGTACGTGTTGAGGATCCCGACGACGATCCCGGAGAGGCCGAGCAGGACGACGATCGGGAACAGCACGCGCGAGAGGCCGACCGCGAGGTCGTAGTCGCCGCCCGGATCGCCGAACGGCCGCATGAGGAGCGGGGCCAGCAGGATGAAGACGGCGGTGACGCCGCCGAGGATCAGGAGCGTCAGCCAGAAGAGCGTGGAAGCGACCCGCCATGCCCGTTGTTTCTCGCCCTTCTCGAGCAGCTCCGAGAAGACCGGGACGAAGGCACCAGAGAGCGCGGCGTCCGCGACGAGCGCGCGCACGAGGTTCGGGATCTGGATCGCGACCGTGAACGCGTTGATGAGGCCGGTGACGCCGAAGAAGTACGCGCTGACCATCTCCCGGACGAGCCCGAGGACACGCGAGACGCCGGTCGCGGCAGCGAACACGGCCGTCGAGCGGGCGAGCCTGCGGCTGTGGCCGAGCTCGGGTGGCTGTGGGGTCGGAGGCTCCGTCACGCGGTGCGATTCTCCCAGTGGGGTCTGCTACCATCGCGCGGCCCGCACCAGCGGGCTTTTCCTCGAATGGCGAACATCAAGCAACAGAAGAAGCGCGTCCTGATCCAGGAGCGACAGCGGATCGAGAACCTCCGCTACCGATCGACGATCAAGACGCTGACGAAGCGGCTCGAGTCGGCCGTCTCCGACGGCGACGGCGACCGCATCGCCGCCGAGCACCGCGATCTCGTGCGGACGATCGACCGCGCCATCTCGCGCGGCGCGCTCCACCAGAACACCGCTGCGCGCAAGAAGTCTCGCGCTGCCAAGCTCGTCTCGGGCGTCGGCGCGGCCGCTTAGCGGCCGTTCGCATTCGCGGCGCCGGGCCGCCTCGTGAGGTCGACGAGCGCTCGCTGGACCTCGAGGTCCGATGCAAGCCTGCTCTGCCCCTTGAGCCCTCCGTCCAGCTCCGCGAGACGGAGCACCGCGTCATCCAATTCGTCCTCGGAGAAGCCCTCCGCCTGCCGGTAGAGCTTGCTCGCGTAGTACGGGTTCAGCTTCAGCTGCGAGGCGGCCTCCTTCGAGCTGACGCCCTCCGCGGCGAGCCGCTTGAGCGCTCGGAGCCGGTTGAGGTGGCCGCCGAGCGAGCCCGCGAGACGGGCGGCCGTATCGCGTCGCTGACGCGACTCGTGCTCGAAGATCGTCTCGCTCACCCCGAGCGCACGGGACGCGTCACGCACGGCCCAGGCCTCGGTGAGCTCGTAGATCGGGACGTCCGCGTTCGCGGCGACGAGCGCCTCGACCTCACGCTCGCCGAACGGCTCGCCCCCCGCCCACGTCGCGAGCTTGTCGATCTCGGACTTCAGCGCCGCGGGGTCGTCACCGACGAGCTGGATGAGCGCCGACACCGCGTCCGGCTCCGCGCGCGCCTGGTGCTGCGCGAACTGCGCGGTGACCCATTCGTGCAGCTTCTTCTTCTCGACCCCGTAGCTGAGGACGTCCCCCGCCTTCGCGCACGCCTTCCAGAGGGCGGAGCTCGACTTGAGCTCGTCCGCGACGAGCGCGAGCACGGTGTCCGGTGCAGGGCTCGCGAGGTAGGCGGCGACCGCCTCGACGTCGGCGGTCTTCCAGCCGCCCTTGCGCCGCCCCTCGGCCTGCTTCGCGCCGTCGACGTCGCGGACGACGATGAGGCGAGCGTCACCGAAGAGGCTGCCCGCGTTGCAGAGCGCAACGGCCTCGTCGCCCGTCACGTCGACTGCACTGGCCAGCTCGATTGCCTCGGCCGCGAAGCGCGCTCGTAGCCGCGCGACGGCGGTCTCGATCTTCGGGCGGTCGCTCCCGGTGATGAGGTAGACCGGCTTCAGGGCTGCGTCGGCGATGGGTCGGACACTAGCGGTCGGTCCTCACCGTCAGCTCGTCCCCATCCGACTCGACGACGACGCGTCCGTCCTCGTCCGTGCGGAACACGGTGAGGCCAGGAGCGGCCTCGAGGGCGGCGACGGTCTCGGGCCGGGGATGTCCGTAGTCGTTGTTCCGCCCGCATGAGATGACAGCGATTCGCGGGCGGAGCGTCACGAGCTCCTCCGCGAGCCCCGGGTCCTCCGAGCCGTGGTGCGCGACCTTCATGACCTCGACAGGGCGAAGCGGGAGACGCGACGTCACGTCCGACTCGGCGTCGGCGGACAGGAAGACGTCGGTCCCGCCGTACGACGCCAGGAGTACCACGGCGTTCTGATTCGGATCCTCCGATGCCGTCCCCTCGTCTTCCGGCCAGAGCACGCGCAGGCGGAGACGGCCGACTCGAAAGCTCGTTCCCGCCCGGACGGCCCTGATCGGGACCTGGCGCCGTCGAGCCGCCGCGAGCGCCTCCTCGGCCTCGAGGCCGGTGGCCGCAAGGCCGGGATCGAGCACCTCGGCGACCTCGAGCGTGCGAATGACGGCCGCAGCGCCCCCCACGTGGTCGCGTTGCGGGTGCGTCAGCACGATCGCGGTGAGCCAGCGGATGCCCATCGCACGCAGTTGACCGGCCACGTTCGCCTCGGGTGGCCCCTCGTCCACGAGGATCCGCGCGCGCCGGGTCTCGAGCAACACGGAGTCGCCCTGTCCGACGTCGAGAAACGTCACCCGCAACCCGACGGGTCGGACCCACGCCGGCGCGGGGCGAGTCGCGATCCAGGCGACCGCGATCATGGCGAGCGCCCCGGCGGCGAGCCCGAGCCCGCCGAGCCGTGTCCGGGAGACTCTGCCCGCTCGCCGGACCGCGAGCCAGCAGAGGGCGATGCCGATGGCAATCCCGACGGTCGGGCGAGCTCCGAGGCGCGCGCTCGGAAGGTCGGCAACGGCTCGGGCGACGAGCTCGAGCCAGGCGGCACACCAACCCGCGAGTGCGGAGAGCCCCGCCGCCGCAGCGGGCGAGATCGGGTCGGCGAAGGCCGCGAGCAAGCCGAATGCGAGCACGAGCGGGGCAGCCGTGAAAGCTGCGAGGTTCGCGATGACCGTGTAGAGCGGTACCTGACCGAAGTGGAAGAGGACGATCGGCGCGGTTGCGAGGCCGCACGCCACCGCAACCGCCAGTGCGTCCGCCACGGCGCGCGGCACCGGATACCCGTCGAGCCACATCCGAAGACGAGGAACGGCGAGGAAGATCGCCGCGACGGCGGCGAACGAGAGCTGAAACCCCGGATCGAGCACGGCGGTCGGCATCCACGCGAGGAGCACGAGCGCGCCGACTGCGAGGAAGTGCCAGCGGTCGCGCGGCCGCGACGTGAGCCAGGCGAGCGACGCAAGGGCTCCTGCGACGCCGGCCCGCGCGACCGAGGGCTGCCAGCCGACGGCGAGGACGTAGGCGGCGATCACGCCCACGGTCGTGAGCTCGCGCGCGACGCGAGACAGCCGGAACAGCCAACCGAGCCCGAACACGCCTGCCGCGAGGAACGCGACGTTTTGTCCGGAGACCGCCAGGAGGTGGTAGAGGCCGGAGGCGCGGAAGTCGTCCTGCACGTCCGCAGGCAGGCCCTCGTCCTCGCCGAGCACGACGCCGAGGACGACCGCGCGTCGGACGCCGCTCGTACCACGTGTGACCGCGCGCTCGACCCGGTCGCGCAGCCGGTCGCCGAATCCGGCGATCCCGCCCCGGCGCCCGAGCTGCCGCCAGCTCGACGCTTCGAGCACTACATGGATGCCCTGTCGCTCGAGCCAGGCGCGCTCGTCGAAACCGTCCGGCGGAACTCGTGGCTCCGCCACGCGGACCGTCGCCTCCAGGATGGCTCCGCGCGGGGGCGAACGTCCGACAGGCAGGACGAGAAGCACCCGCTCTTGCACCCGGACGTGGCGAAACTCGCGCGTCGTCGCAATGACGCGGGTCGACCAGGGCGACGAACGGGCAGGCGCGACCGTCACGAGCTCGGCGACGCCGTTCTCGCCGAGTTCGCGCCTCAACACGCTTTCGCGCATGGCATCCGTGCGAATCGAGCCCCAGCCGAGGCCGACCACGGCGATCGCGACCGCGGCGGAGCCGAGGCGCGCCGATCCGTCGAGCAAGCAGGCGGTGGCAGCCGCACCGAGGGCAACGATGGCCACGACCGCCAGCGGCATGGGCACCCAGACCGCGAGTGCCACCCCACAAGCTGCCGAGGCGACGAGCAGCGCAGGCCAGTTGCGCTCGACTGCGAGCCTCACGGCGTGACGAGCCCCCGGAGCTGCTCGATCCGCGTCGGGCCGATTCCCGGAACGGCATCGAGATCGTCGACGGACGCGAACGGGCCGTGCTCCGTGCGGTAGTCGACGATCTTCTGCGCGGTGATCGGACCGACACCGGGCAGCGCGTCGAGCTCCTCGAGCGCCGCCGACGAGAGGCTCACGAGTCTCGTAGCGGCCGCGCCACCGGCGTCGGCAGCGCCAGCTGCCGTGCCCTGACTCGCGTCGACCTTGCCGGGTACCAGGATCTGGACACCGTCGACGAGCGGCGCGGCGAGGTTGACCGCGGCGAGGTCGGCATCGCGGAGCGCGCCACCGGCACGGCGCACCGCATCGGCGATGCGCGATCCGTCGCGCAGGCGATACAGGCCTGGGCGACGTACTTCCCCCACGACGTGGACGACGAGGACCGCGTGCGGCGGGGCTTCGGCGACCGGGTCGAGCGACACGGCCGTGGGCGCGGGCTCGCTGCTCGCCGCACCCGCGTGCGCGAGGCGCTGCCCGAGTAGTGCGAGCACGACGAGTGCGAGGCAGACGCCCACGAGCGCAGTCGAGCGGGAGACGGCGACGGGCACGAGGCGATCGTCGCCGGGCAGTGCTTACGTGTGGTTGACCGCTCCGTGACGAACCGGCGCAAATCCGCCCACAAGCGGGCCGAAAGCTCTAGGTCACGAAATTCACGAGCTTGCCCGGCACGACGACCGTCCGGGCAACCTCACCGCCGTCGAGCTGCGCACGGACCCGCTCCGACTCGCGCGCGAGCGCGACGAGCTCGTCCTCGCCGATCGACGGCGAGACATGCAGGCGGTCGCGGATCTTCCCGTTCACCTGGACGACGACCTCGACGGTCTCGACCTCGAGCATCACCGGGTCGGCGACCGGCCACGGCGCTTCCCACAGCCGCTCGTGCCCGAGCCGTGACCACAGCTCCTCCGCGACGTGCGGCGCGTACGGCTGGACGAGCGCCACCGCGGTCTCGGCGGCGAAGCGTGAGTCGGCGCCGGCCCGATCCTTCGACAGCTCGTTCACGAGCTCCATCACGGCGGCGATCGCGGTGTTGAAGGCGAAGCGCCTCCCGATGTCGTCGGTGACCTTCGCGATCGTCGCGTGCGCCTTCTTCGCGAGCGGACCGTTCTCGGGCTCGCCCGTCGGCGCCCGCTCGACGACCTCGTTCACGACGTTCCAGAGCCGTTTCACGAACCGCGCCATCGCCTCGACGCTGGTCTCGGTCCACTCCATGTCCTCGTTGGCGGGTCCGAGGAACATGATGTTCAGGCGGCAGGCGTCGGCGCCGTAGCGGTCGATGAAGTCGTCGGGGCCGACGATGTTTCCCGCCCGCTTCGACATCTTCGTCTTGCCGAGCGTGACCCAGCCGTTCGAGAAGAACGCCGCGAACGGCTCGCGGAACCCGACGAGGCCCATGTCGTTCAGCACCTTGATCCAGAACCGCGCGTAGATCATGTGCACGGTCGCGTGGTCGACGCCGCCGATGTACAGGTCGACGGGGTTCCAGTAGTCGACGACCGACCGCTCGAACGGTGCCGTGTCGTTGTGCGGGTCGCAGTAGCGCAGGAAGTACCAGGACGAGTCGACGAACGTGTCCATCGTCTCGACCTCGCGCTTCGCCGGGCCGCCGCACGACGGGCAGGACACGTTCACCCAGTCCTGGGCCTGCGCGAGCGGCGGCACGCCCTTCGGCTTGTAGTCCTCGATCTCCGGGAGGACGACCGGCAACTGGTCGTCGGGGACCGGGACGATCCCGCACGAGTCGCAGTAGACGATCGGGATCGGGCAGCCCCAGTAGCGCTGCCGCGAGAACCCCCAGTCGCGCAGGCGGAAGTTGACCGTGAATGCCCCGCGACCCTCACCGGCGAGGCTCTCGACGATCCGGCGGCCACCCTCCTCGGCGGGAAGCCCGTCGAACTCGCCGGAGTTGACGAGCACCTCGCCCTCGGTGTGCTCGACGTACGCGACCGACTCGTCCACCTCGCCGTCGGCCGGCTTCACCACCTGCCGGATCGGGAGGTCGAACGCCTGGGCGAAGTCGAAGTCGCGCTGGTCGTGGGCGGGCACGGCCATGATCGCGCCCGTCCCGTAGTCCGTCAGGACGTAGTCGGCGACGTACACGGGCAGCCGCTCGCCGTTGACCGGGTTGATCGCGTTCAGCCCCGTGAAGACGCCGGTCTTCTCCGTCGCGGCGGCGCGCTCGACCGTCTTCTTCGCCGACGCTCGGCGGACGTAGTCGCGCACCTCGTCGGAGTCGATCCTCGGCACGAGCTCGTGCTCCGGCGCGAGGACGAAGAAGGTTGCGCCGTACAGCGTGTCCGGACGTGTCGTGAAGACGGGAATGTTTTCGTCCAGCTCGTCGACCCGAAACTGGATCTCCGCCCCGTCCGACCGGCCGATCCAGTTGCGCTGCCGCGCCTTGATCGACTGGGGCCAGTCGACCGTCTCGAGGTCGTCGAGCAGCGCCTGGGCGTAGTCCGCGATGCGGAAGAACCACTGCTCCATCAGGCGCGACTCGACCTCGGCGCCGCACCGCTCGCAGCGCCCGTCCTTCACCTGCTCGTTCGCGAGCACCGTCTGGTCGTTCGGGCACCACTTGACCGGGGCGGCCTTCCGGTACGCGAGGCCGCGCTCGAGGAAGCGCAGGAACTGCCACTGCTGCCAGCGGTAGTAGTCGGGCTGGTGCGTCGAGGTCAGGCGATCCCAGTCGTACGCCCAGCCGACGCGCCGGTAGGAGCGCGTGATCGCCTCGATGTTGCGCTCGGTGCTCACCCGCGGATGGACGCCTTCGCGGATCGCGGCGTTCTCGGCCGGAAGCCCGAACGAGTCGAAGCCCTGCGGATGCATGACGTGCATCCCGTTTCGCGCGCGGAAGCGCGTCACGACGTCGCCGATCGTGTAGACGAGCATGTGCCCCATGTGCAGCGTGCCCGAGGGGTACGGGAGCATCTCGAGCACGTAGCTCTTCGGCTCGATCGGCTCGTTCGAGACCTGGAAGGCCCTCGCGTCCGCCCAGACGCGCTGCCACTTCGCCTCGACCGCACTCGCCTCGTACCTGTCCATCGCCTCACTCATTCGTCTCTGTCCATTGATTGGAGGAACAAAAAAGCCTCTCGCGCGAGAGGCTCCACGAGAACGTCCGCGGCTTTCGCCGCGCTCGTCCCCTGGTCTATCCGAGAAGCTGCTGCACGAGCCGAAAACGGTACCAGGCAAGATCCAGCGATGCTCGACGTCTTCCCCGTGTCCGCGCGCGTTCAAAGCGCCGAGCTCGAGCTCGGCGGCGTCACGGCGTCGGCGCTGGCAGAGCAGTTCGGGACGCCCCTCGTCGTCTACTGCGAGGAGACGCTCGTCGTGCGGGCGCGGTCGCTCCTCGAGGCGGTCGGGGCCGGAGGACGTGTCTTCTACGGGACGAAGGCGTTCGCGAACGTCGCGGTGCTCGGCCTCCTGCGCGGGGAGGGCATCGGTGCCGACGTCGCGTCCGAGGGCGAGCTCGCCTTCGCCCGTGCGGCCGGGCTCTCCGGCGACGAGCTGGTGGTCCACGGCAACAACAAGAGCGAGGCGTTCCTGCGCGCCGCTGCGACCCACAGCGCTCCGGTCGTTCTCGACGCCCCCGACGAGGCGGAGCTCGCGGCGGCCGCCGGAGTCGCACGCGTTCTCGTCCGCGTGACTCTCGGCGTCGACGCCGACACGCACGAGGCCGTCGTCACCGGCCACCACGGGTCGAAGTTCGGGCTTCCGCCCGACGAGGCGCAGGCGCTGATCGCGGATGCCCTCGGACGTGGCCTGGGGGTGCTCGGGCTGCACGTGCACGTCGGGTCGCAGCTTCCCGACTTCACCGCCCAGGCGGCGACGATCGAGCGACTCGCCGCGTTCGCCGCGGCGTGCCGCGATGCACTCGGTTGGGAGCCGCGAATCGCCGACCTCGGGGGCGGCTTCGGCATCCCACACCGCCCGGAGGACGACGTCCCCGATGCTGCCGACCTCGCAGCAGCCGCGGCCGCGTCCGTCCGCGCGGCGTTCGCGTCGGCAGAGCTCGCCGAGCCCGAGGTCTGGCTCGAGCCGGGAAGGTCGCTGGTCGGCCGCGCCGGCGTGACGCTCTACCGCGCCGGCGCAGTCAAGCGGCTTTCGGACCGGACGTGGGTCGCCGTGGACGGGGGCATGTCCGACAACCCGCGGCCGCAGCTCTACGACGCTCGCTACACGGCGCTGAGCGCGACTCGCGCCGACGAGACGGCGGACGAGACCGTCAGCGTCGCGGGAATGCACTGCGAGTCGGGCGACGTGCTGATCGACGACGTCGACCTTCCGGCGCCAAGACGTGGCGATCTCCTCGCGGTCCCGGCAACGGGCGCGTACACGCTCGCGATGAGCTCGAACTACAACGGCGTCGGCCGCCCCGCGGCCGTGCTCGTGCGGGACGGCGAGGCCCGACTCATCCGGCGTCGCGAGAGCGTCGACGACCTGCTCGCGCTCGAGACGTGACCGACGAGAGCTGGGTCGCGCGGGTTCGCGGCGTCGTTGCCGACGCCGACGGGCGTGTGCTGCTCCTCGCCGACGGCGACCGGCGGCGTCTTCCGTTCGTCGAGGTGGAAGGCACCGACGACGAGCTGCCGGCGATCCGCGAGGCGCTTGCCGGGCTCACCGGCGTCGAGACGGTCGTCGTGCGAGCGATCGAGCGCTCCGTCGACGAGGAGCGCAAGGTCCTGGACCTCGGCCTGGAACTCGAGCCGCTCGCCCTCGCGGCGACGGCCGAGGGCGGGATCTGGATCTCCCCGACCGAGCTCGACGCAGCACGGCTGTCGCGCGACGACAGCGCTCTGGTCGCGCGCTACGCGACGGATCGGCCTCCTCCCGAGCGCCCGCAGTGGGCTCGACGCGGCTGGTTCGCCGAAGCGGCCGGGTGGATGGACGAGACGCTCGCCCGGCACGGCCGCAGCACCATCGCCCCGGTCGAGCAGGTCTCGAGCTGGTGCATCTCGTCGATCCTGCGCACCGAGACCCGGGACGGCCGCGTCTACTTCAAGGCGACCGCGCGCTCGCCGCTCTTCGTGGACGAGGGCACTGTGACCCGAACGCTGGCCACGATCTTCCCCGGCCGGATCCCGGCGCCCATCGCCGTCGACCCGGACCGGCGCTGGATGCTGCTCGACGACTTCGGTCCGGTCGTGGGCTGGAATACCGAGGTCGAGACGAGGGTCGCAGTGCTCTCGACGTTCGCCCGGATGCAGCTCGAGACGACCTCTCGGCAGGACGAGCTGCTCGAGCTCGGGGCGATCGACCGGCGCCCGGCCTGGCTCGCGTCCCGGATCCGGTCGCTTCTCCGCTCGCCCGAGGCTCTCGGCCTCGAAGCCGACGAGCTCGACCGGCTCTCGGCGTTGGAACCGCGCTTCGTCGAGATGTGCGAGCGGCTTGCCGCCGGAGCGGTCCCGGACGCGCTCGTCCACGGTGACCTCCATCCCTCGAACGTGGCCGGCGACGGGAGCGGGTACGTGTTCTTCGACTGGACGGACGCCTGTCTCACGCACCCCTTCCTCGATCTGCTGATCGTCCTGTTCGAGGAGGACGCGGAGAGACGGCGCTCGCTCAGGGACGCGTACCTCGGCGTCTGGGCGGAGGTCGCGCCCGAGGACGAGCTGCTCGAGCTGTGGGCTGCCGCCGAGCCGCTCGCGTCGCTCAACCAGGCCGTCAGCTACCGCTCGATCGTCGACAACATCGAGCCCGAGAGCGCGCCGGAGCTCGAACCGATGATCGCCGTCTGGCTCCGCAGGGCGCTCGCGGCCACCGAGGCGACGTGAGGTTCCGGTTCTGCGACGACCTCGGCCCGCACGGCGTCGGCTGGATGGTCGAGGAAGCCGGGACGCGCACGTCGCACGCGCTTGCCGCGGACGGGAAGGTGTGGCTCGTCGACGCGCTCGACTGGCCGGAGGCGGTCGACCGTGCACTCGCGCTCGGCGAGCCGGCCGGAGTCGTCCAGCTGATCGACCGCCACAACCGCGACTGCGCGGCGCTCGCCGCGAGATTCGGCGTGCCCCATCTCGTCGCGCCGAGCGACGTGCCGGGCAGCCCGTTCGAGCTCGTTCCCGTCCTGCGCAGGAGGTACTGGCGCGAGTCGGCGCTGTGGTGGCCGGCGACGCGCACGCTCGTCGTGGCCGAGGCGCTGGGGACGAACCGCTTCTACACGGGCGGCGCAGCGCCGATAGGCGTCCACGTCGTGCTGCGGCTGACGCCGCCGAACGTGCTCGGCGCCTTCCAGCCGGAGCGCGTTCTCGTCGGCCACGGCGAGGGAGTCGTCGGCACGGACGCGAACGACGAACTCCGGGAGGCGCTGCGGACGAGCCGGCGGGGACTTCCGGGCCTGCTCCTGCGTCTGCCGCTCGCTATTCGGGCTCCCAGCCGACCTCGATGACGTAGCCGTCGGGGTCGTGAAACTTCACGCTCACGTAGTCGGGCTCGTCCCACCAGTCGACGACCTCGAGCCCGTCTGCGTCGACGCGGTCGCGGAATGCGCGGACGTCCTCGGGGCTCGCGGCGCCGCGACCGAAGTGGAAGAAGCGCGGGAGCACGATCGGCTCCTCGATCTCACCGATCGCGAGCGAGAAGCCGACGTCGTCGTGGAGGATCCAGACACCGTCCTCGCGCGGCTCGGGCTCCGGGACGAAGCCGAAGTAGCGCGCGTAGAACCGCATCGAGCGCGCCTGGTCCGAGACCGCGAGCGCGAGGTGGTCCATCAGCGGGCGCGTGCATCGGCGAGCAGGCCCGGCCGGACGAGCCGCGGTGGCGCGACGAGCCCGGCGTCCTTGACCGGCGGGTTCGACGGCTCCGCCAAGGCCAGCGCGGCGAACGACGCGCGAATCCGGTCCTCCGGCGCATCGTCGTAGAGCGTCGTGCGCTGACGAGGCACGCGATTGGCCCAGCGGATGAGCTCCTCCATCCGCTCGGGCGGCAGCTCCTGCCCAAACGCCGCACCGGCCGAGCGCGAGATCGACTCGTTCATGAGCGTGCCGCCGAGGTCGTTGACGCCCGCTGCGAGCGCCTGCCGCGTCCCCTCGGGCCCGAGCTTCACCCACGAGGCCTGGATGTTCGTGATCTCCGGGTGCAGCGCGAGGCGCGCGGCGGCGTGGACGAGGAGCGTCTCCCGGAACGTCGGCCCGCGACGAGCGCGGCCCTGCAGATAGATCGGCGCCTCCATGGGGACGAACGGGAGCGGGACGAACTCCGTGAACCCGCCCGACCGACGCTGCTGCTCGCGGGCGTGGATCAAGTGCCGTGCCCACGAGCGCGGCGTGTCGGCGTGGCCGAACATGAGCGTCACGTTCGATCGCAGCCCGACGCGGTGTGCCGTCTCGTGCACCGCGAGCCACTGCGCGGTGGTCACCTTGTCGGGACAGATCACGCGTCGCACGTCGTCGTCGAGCACCTCGGCCGCGGTCCCCGGCAACGAGCCGAGACCGAGCTCCCGAAGGTGGCCGAGGTACCTCTCGAGCGAGAGGTCGAGCGTCGCGGCGCCCTGCCAGATCTCGAGCGCCGAGAAAGCGTGCACGTGGATGCCCGGGACGGCGTCACGGATCGTCCGCACGACGTCCGCGTAGTAGTCGCCGGTGAACGCCGGGTGGATCCCACCCTGGAGGCAGACCTCGGTGGCGCCGCGCTCCCACGCCTCCTCGACGCGGCGCACGATCTCGTCGCGCGGCACGAGGTACGGCGCGCCGCGGAGGTTCGCCGCGAGCTTGCCCTTGGAGAACGCGCAGAAGCCGCACCGGAAGTAGCAGACGTTCGTGTACTGGATGTTCCGCGTCACGACGTAGCTCACGACGTCGCCGCACACGTCGCGGCGCAGACGGTCGGCCGCCGCGTACACCCGCACCGCCTCCGAGCCACGCGCCTCGAGGAGTCGGGTGAGCTCGTCCTCCCCCAGCTCTGCTCCTGTGAGCTCGAGGGGCGGAGCGTCGCGGCTGACGAGGAAAGGCGGCGCGACCGGTTCGCCCGGCGCCCAGGCGTCGTCGCGTGCGAGCCCCGTCGCGTCGGACGCGCGCCGCACGTACGGCACGACCGCCGCGTCGAGCCACCGCTCCGAGGCGTACTCCGGGTAGACCGGCAGTCGCGGTGCGAGCTCGAGCCCGCGCGAGCGCGTCGCCTCGGCGAGGCGCTCGATCTCCGGCCACGGCGCCTCGGGGTTGACGTGGTCGATCGTCACGGGCGAGACGCCTCCCCAGTCGTCGATCCCCGCGTCGAGGAGCCGCGGAAAATCGTCGAACGCGAGGTTCGGCGGAGCCTGCACGTGCCACTCCGGCCCGAGCAGGATCCGCGCGGCGGCGATCGTCCACAGGTGGTCGTCGAGGGACGGCTCCGGATGTCCCGCCATGCGCGTGCCGGGCTTCGCGCGAAAGTTCTGGACGATGACCTCCTGCACGTGCCCGTGCTCGTCGCCGAGCGCCTTGAGAGCGAGCAGTGCATCGATCCGCTCCTCGCGCGTCTCGCCGATGCCGATGAGGATCCCGCTCGTGAACGGGATCGCCAGCTCGCCCGCCAGTCGGATGGTCTCGAGCCGCCGGGCGGGGAGCTTGTCCGGCGAGGCCCAGTGCGGACCACCCTTCTCGCCGAGCCGCTCGGCGGTCGTCTCGAGCATGATCCCCATCGAGGCCGAGACGGGCCGCAGCGCCTCGAGCTCGGATCGGGTCATCACCCCGGGATTGAGATGCGGCAGGAGCCCGGTCTCCTCGAGGACGAGGCGCGCGCAGCGCTCGAGGTACTCGAGCGTCGTCTCACAGCCGAGGATGCGGAGCTCGTCGCGCACGACCTTGTACCGCAGCTCCGGCTTGTCGCCGAGCGTGAAGAGCGCCTCGCGACAGCCGGCGGCGGCGCCGGCGCGAGCGATGCCGAGCACCTCCTCCTCCGTCACGAACGCGCGCTCGCCGCGCCGGGGCGGGCGCGCGAACGTGCAATAGCCGCACACGTCGCGGCAGAGCGTCGTCAGCGGGATGAAGACCTTCGGCGAGTAGGTAATCACAGGCATGCGAGCATCGCCTCGTAGTCCTCGGGCCTGTCGACATCGAGCGCGAGGA
>DASTWH010000325.1:0-14702 GCA_035758735.1 Gaiellaceae bacterium | reverse complement strand
TACCGCGTCGGGTGCCTGCACGGTCGGCTGCGGACCGCCGAGCGGCGAGCCGTGATGGCGAGCTTCAAGGCGCGCGAGCTCGACGTCCTCGTCGCGACGACCGTGATCGAGGTCGGCGTGGACGTCCCGAACGCGACGATCATGATCGTCCAGGAGGCCGACCGGTTCGGGCTCGCGCAGCTGCACCAGCTTCGCGGCCGCGTGGGACGAGGAGCGGAGCAGTCGTACTGCCTGCTCGTGTCGCGCGCGAAGGAGGAGCTCTCCGAGTCGGCCGCCGAGCGGCTCGACGCGATGGTCTCGACGACCGACGGCTTCGAGCTCGCGGAGCGCGACCTCGAGATCCGCGGCGAGGGCCAGCTCCTCGGCGCGCGACAGTCGGGGTACTCCGACCTGCGGTTCGTCCGCCTTCGCCGTGACCAGGAGCTTCTCGAGCGGGCGCGCGACGTCGCTCGCGCGCTCCCCGACGAGGGCTCGCTCGCACCATCCGTCGACCGGTTGCTCGGCGAGGCCGACCACCTCGGCGAATCGTGAGAGTCGTCGCCGGCTCGCGGAAAGGCCACCGGATCGACGCGCCGAAGGGCGTCGTGACGCGTCCGACGAGCGATCGCGTCCGCGAGGCCGTGTTCTCGATCCTCGGGTCGGTCGAGGGGGCTCGGGTCCTGGATCTGTTCGCGGGATCGGGCGCCATGGGCCTCGAGGCCCTCTCGCGCGGCGCGGCAGGCTGCGTCTTCGTCGAGAGCGATCGTCAGGCAGCTCGCGTGATCCAGTCGAACCTCGAGAAGTTGCGCTTGACCGGGGCCGTGGTCGTGACGCGCGACGCAGTCGCTGCGCTTCGCGAGGAGCGGGAGCGCGATCGTCGGTTCGACCTCGTCCTCGCAGACCCGCCGTACGAGGACTGGGGGCGGTACGAGGAGTCCCTCGCCGAGCTCGTTCCAGCCGTGATCGCCGACGACGGCCTCGTCGTCGTCGAGACCGCGGAGCGCATCGAGCCCGCGCTCCCGCTCGCCCTCGTCACGGCACGGCGCTACGGTTCCGCGCGAATCTCGGTGTTCTCGAAGTGATCACAGCGATCTGCCCGGGCTCGTACGACCCCGTCACCAACGGGCACGTCGACGTGATCCGTCGTGCGGCCACGATCTTCGACCGGGTCGTCGTCGGCGTCGTACGCGATCCCGCCCACAAGCAGACGCTCTTCACCGTCGAGGAGCGGGTCGCGTTCCTCGAGGACGCGCTCGAGGGCTGCGAGAACGTCGTCGTGGACGTGTTCTCGGAGCTCGTGGTGGAGTTCGCGCGAAAGCACGACGCGACGACGATGGTGAAGGGCCTGCGGGTGATCTCCGACTTCGAGTGGGAGTTCCAGATGAACCACCTGAATCGGCAACTCGCGCCCGACATCGAGACGCTCTACGTCATGGCCAACCCGGTCTACAGCTTCGTCTCCTCGAGCGGGGTGAAGGAGATCGCGTCGTTCGGCGGGAGGGTCGATGAGCTCGTGCCGGCTGCGGTCGCACGGCGTTTCGCGGAGCTCTACCCCGACGGGAAGCCGGGGGCCCCGGTCTCGCCTCAAGAGTGAGACCGCGACCGCGAAGCGGTCGCGCTTCAGCGGTCGTCTTGCGCGCTGAGTGCGCCGCAATGGCGGAGCACCCGGCGTGCGCAGGTCGAGGGCTCCTGTCTCACCCTCCGAGTAGACTGGCCCCCCATGGACGTACTGGTGCTCATCGACAGGCTCGACGACCTCGTTCACAACGCGAAGGCCGTTCCGCTCACGGACCAGGTTCGCCTCGACCGGGAGGAGATCTACGAGATCCTCGACCAGATGCGGGCGACCATCCCGGAGGAGATCAAGCAGGCCCGCTGGATCGTCAAGGAGCGTCAGGAGATGCTCGCCGAGGCGAAGCGGGAATGTGACCGGATCATCCAGGACGCGCGCGAGCAGGCGATGCGGGAGGCTTCGCAGACCGAGATCGTGAAGCTCGCCGAGAAGCAGGCCGACGACATCGTCGACGACGCCAAGCGGCGGGCGCGTGAGACGCGGCTCGAGATGGAGGACTGGGCGGACTCGATCCTCTCCACGCTGGAGCTCAACCTCGACAAGTTCCTGACGGCCGTGAAGCGTGGTCGCGAGCGGCTGCACGAGCGCTCGCAGGAGACGGTCGTCGCGGGTATAGGCCCCGAGCCGATCGAGGCCGAAGAGCCGGCCGAGTTCGACCGCTTCGGGGCGTAGCCGCTACGCGGCGGCCGCTGCTTCGGCCGACAGCTCGCGGCACACGTCGATCGCCGATCCGACGAACGCCTCGGCGGCCGCGCTGCGGTGCCGGTCGGAGTGCCACACGAGCCCGATGACGCGTGGGGGAATCCGCCCGTGGAGGTCGATCACCTCGATGCTCGGGTCGTCCTCGTCCACCGTGAGCCGCGGCGCGATCGACACGCCCACTCCGGCTCCCACGAGGCCCTGGACGGTGCCGTTGTTGTCGGAGCGGAACACGATGTTCGGCGCCCGGCCCGTCGATGCGAGCTGCGACTCCACGTGATCCATCGCGTAGCAGTGGTTGAACCCGATGATTGGCTGGAGGACGATCTCCTTGAGCGTCGGAGCCCGCTTCGCCGACGCGAGCGGTGAGCCCGCCGGAACGACGAGCACGTACGGGTCGTGCAGGAGCTCGACCGTGTCGTAGGGGCCGGAGACGACGGGGAGCGTCCAGAAGGTCAGGTCGAGATCGCCGCGCTCGATCAGCTCGAGCAGCTCGCTCTCGTTGGGCGACTCGCGCAGCACGACCTCCACCTGCGGGTGGCTCTCCGTGAACCGGCGCAGCAGACGCGGGATGATCTTCGCGCCGACGCTCTGGAAGGTCCCGACGCGGAGACGACCAGCGTCGCCGGCTTCCAGCGCCGCCATGTCCGCCTTCGCGGCGAGCAGGCGGGCATGGATCGCGTCCGCGTGCCGCAGGAGTATCTCACCGGCTTCCGTGAGCGAGATCGGTCGCGGGCCACCCGGCCGTTCGATCAGACGCAGTCCGACGATCCGCTCGAGCGCCGCGATCTGCTGCGAGATCGCCGACTGCGTGTAGCCGAGCCGCTCCGCGGCCCGGCCGAAGGAGCCCTCGTCGGCGATCGTCTTCAGGGCCACGAGATGTCGGAGGTCGAGGCCGAGCCAGCGATCAGCTTCCATGATCGTACGGTACCAAACGAACAGGACAGCTAATGCACGCGACCAGGTGCCGCGAGGCCGTTACGCTCACCCCGTGACGACCGTCGATCTGAGAGCGCTGCGACTGCGCCCCGGCGAGGTCCGCCGGGAGACCCTGGACGTCGAGGTCGAGCCGTTCGTGCTCGGCGGCCAACGCTACGAGTCCACGCCGACGACGATCCCGGTCGACCTGGAGATCTCGCAGGCGTCGGGGGCGACGGTGTTCGACCTGCGGCTTCGCGTGCACCTGAACGGCGCCTGCATGCGGTGCCTCGGATTCGCGGAGCTCGAGCGCGAGGTCGTCGCGCGCGAGTTCCACGACCCGGACGCACCGGCTTCGGACGAGCTGCGCTCGGACTACGTCGTCTCGGAGCAGCTTCAGGTGAGCGCGTGGGCACGCGATGCGATCGCGCTCGAGCTCCCGGATCAGATCCTCTGTCGCGAGGACTGCGCCGGGCTCTGCCCCATCTGCGGGAAGGACTTGAACGTCGAGCCCCACGAGCACCTCGAGCGCGACCCCGATCCCCGGTGGTCTGCGCTCGAGGAGCTGCGTGACTCGATGTGACGCCGGCCTACTTGGCCAGCGGCACCTGCACGAGTCGGTAGGCGGCGATCCCGGCCAGCGCGGGGTCGCCGGAGCGGTACGCCTTCACGAAGAACTGCACGTTGAAGCCGTTTCGCGGCTTCGGGAAGTTCCCGTTCGGCGCGAGCTGGTACGTCACCCACCCGTCCGTCGTCGCAGCCTGTCTGTCTCCACCCGCGGTGACGCGCGGCGTCGACCGGACGAAGACGAGGGCGTCGCGCACGACGTACCCGCGCGTCTCTTTCACTCGAACGCGGACCGTGATCGGCGCCGTGCGGCTGGTCACGCGGCTCGGTGAGAACTGCACGACCGACACGATGAGCCGCTGGTTCGACGGGACGCTCGTCGCGGGAATCGAGATCTCGCCGCTCGGCAACCTGATCGCGCCGCTCGGCAGCGGCTCTGTCACGATCGCCGACTCGCCCGAGAGCGCCGTCGTCGTGCCGACCGAGTTTCGAGCCGCGACGTTGAAGCGCATCTTGTGGCCCACGTCCGCGGACGTCAGCCGGTAGCTGCGACTCGTCGCCCCGCCGATCGAGGCGCATTCGCCGCCCTGCGAGTTGCAACGCAACCAGCGGTACGTGAACGAGATCGAACCGGCTCCACTCCACGACCCCGGATCGGCGGTCACGACCTGCCCGTTCACCAAGCTTCCGCGCACCGCAGGCGGCGACGTGTTCACGGGCGGTCCGACGACGACGCTCGTCGGGTTGGACGTTGCCGTACGTGACCCATCGACGTTCGTCGCGGTCACGCGCACGCGCATGCGCGATCCGACGTCGCTGCTCGTCAGGCGATAGCGATCGGTCGTGGCGCCCGAGATGATCGAGCAGCTGCCGCCGTCGGGTTGACCGCCGTCGGCGCCGCAGCGCACCCACTGGTACGCGTACGAGATCGGGCTCGTCCCGGTCCACGTGCCTCGGGACGCGCTCAGCCTGACGCCCTGCTCGGCGCGGCCGCTGATAGCGGGCTCCGCCGCGTTCGACGGTGGTGTTGCAGGTGCCGCAGCGCCTTGCCCGGATGCGATGACAAGAGCTGCGAGAACGACTGTTGCGAGTACTGCCCCTCTCGAAGGCATCACCCCTCCTTGTTCACACCGGTTATGACGTGTGTCGACCCGACCTGCCGCGATCTCTTGCGGACCTCTTACACGGCCTTACATCGCGCTTACGCGGTCGACTACGATCCGCGATGGCGCTCAGGCGCCTTCACATGACGGACTGACCGGCTCATTTCCCGTTCGAGCGCACGCGGCAGCAGTGCGCGTCACCCACGGTCTCCGGAGGTCCGCCGATGCGAGTGCAACTCGCAGACATCGCCAAGAGCTACGGCGCGCAGGTCGTTCTCGACGACGTGTCGCTGACCATCGGACCGCGCGCACGCATCGGGCTCGTGGGGCCGAACGGCGTCGGCAAGTCGACGCTGCTGAGGATCGTCGTCGGGGTTGAGCCACCGGACCGCGGCGTCGTCGTGCGCGCGCCGCAGGCGCTCACGATCGGGTACCTCGAGCAGGAGCGTCGACCCGTCGCGGGAGAGTCCGTGCTGGACGCGCTCGCGCGGCGGACAGGGGTTCTCGCCGCAGAGCTCGAGCTCGAGGAAGCCGCCGCGGCGCTCGCTCGCGGGGGCGGCGCCGAGGAGCGCTACTCCCTCGCTCTCGAGCGATTTCTCGCGCTCGGAGGAGGGGACTTCCGCCCGCGCGCGCGCACGGTGTGCGCCGATCTCGGGCTCGACGTCGCCCTCGAGCGCGATCGTGCGGCGCTCTCGGGCGGGGAGACCGCACGCGTCGCGCTCGCGACGATCCTCCTGTCGCGCTTCGACGTCCTCCTCCTCGACGAGCCGACCAACGACCTCGACTACGAGGGGTTGGAGCGACTCGAGTCGTTCCTCGTCGCCTACCGCGGGGCGCTCGTCCTCGTGTCGCACGATCGCGAGCTGCTCGACCGGACCGTCGACCGCATCGCCGCCATCGACGTGCGATCGCATCGGGTCCGGGAGTGGGCGGGAGGATGGAGCGACTACGCGCGAGCGCGCCACGTGGAACGGGCGGCCGCGGTCGCGGAGTACGAGCAGGCACGGGCGCGTCGCAAGGAGCTGTCCCAGCTGTTGACGACGCGGCGCACGGAAGCCCGGGCGAAGGGTGCCTCGCTCGGCGACAAGACCGGCGGTCAGGATCGACGCGCGACGCACGCGCTCGAGACGAAGGTCCGCCAGGCGGAGCGGCTCCTCGAGCGGAACGAGCTCCCCGACAAGCCCTTCGAGCCGTGGGAGCTACGCCTCGTGCTCACCTCCGGCGCTCGCCTCGCCGACCACGTCCTGAGCCTCGACCGCGCGGTCGCGGAGCGCGGTCCGTTTGCGCTCGGCCCGATCGACGTCGACCTCGCGCCAGGCGAGCGGCTCTCGATCGCAGGTGCGAACGGCGCCGGCAAGTCGACCCTCCTCGGGATGCTGCTCGGCGAGTTGACGCTCGTGGCCGGTATGCGGACGGTCGGCCGACGAACCGTGATCGGGGCGATCGGGCAGGACCGGCAGGCGTACTCCGGGGACGATCCGCTCGTCGACGAGGTCGCCGCACGTACCGGTCTCGCTCCCGTGGACGCGCGAACGCTGCTCGCGAAGTTCGGTCTCGGAGCGGACCACATCGGGCGCGCCTCTTCGTCTCTTTCGCCGGGCGAGCGCACGCGCGCGCTGCTCGCGGAGCTCCAGGCACGGGGAGTGAACCTCCTCGTGCTCGACGAACCGACGAACCATCTCGACCTCGAGGCGGTCGAGCAGCTCGAGAGCGCGCTCGTCGACTTCGACGGAACGGTCGTCGTCGTCTCGCACGATCGGCGCTTCCTCGAGCGGATCGCACCGACGCGCGAGATCGTCCTCCCGCTATAGTCCCCAGCCGCTCATGGCCGTTCCGAAGCGAAAGACATCGAGGTCCAGGCGCGACAAGCGCCGTGCCCAGCACGGGATCGCCGTGCCGCGCCTTCAGGTCTGCCCGACCTGCAAGCAGCCGAAGCGACCTCATCGCGTCTGCCCGAACTGCAAGACGTACCAGGGCCGGGAAGTCGAGCCGCTCCGCATCGACGCGCCGTAGAGTCACCGCGTGATTCGCGTCGCCGTCGACGCCCTGGGTGGTGACCACGCGCCCGAGGAGATCGTCGGCGGGGCCGTCGCTGCCGTCTCGGACGAGATCCGCCCGACGCTTTTCGGCCCGTCGGGGCTCGACACTCACGACCTGCCGCTCGTCGAGACGACGGAGTCGATCTCCATGGACGACCACGCCGTCGAGGCGGTTAGGTCGAAGACGGACTCATCTCTCGTCCGCGCTGTTCGGGCGGTCGCCGACGGCGATTCCGACGTCGTGGTCTCGGCGGGAAACACGGGCGCGATGCTCGCCGCCTCTCTCCTCCACATCCGGCGCCTGCCGGGCGTGCACCGGCCGGCAATCGCCGTCGTCATCCCGACGAAGCGCGGGCCGAGCGTCCTCATCGACGGCGGGGCGAATGCGGATGCTCGCCCGGAGCACCTCGTCCAGTTCGCGCACATGGGCTCGGTGTTCGCGGAGGAGATCCTGGGGATCGACCAACCCCAGGTGCGCCTGATGTCGATCGGTGAGGAGGACGAGAAGGGAAACCAGCTGACGATCGACGCGCACGACCTCCTCCGCGCTGCCGACCTCCGTTTTACCGGGAACATGGAGGGCCGATTGCTCCTCGAGGGAGGAGCCGACGTCGTCGTGACCGACGGCTTCACCGGGAACGTCGCGCTGAAGACGCTGGAGGGGACGATCAAGACGCTGCTCGACGCGCTCCGCACGGAGCTCGGCTCGTCGGTGCGCGGGAGGCTCGGCGGACTGCTGATTCGCCCGGGCGCAAAAGCGCTCCGGGAGCGTCTCGATCCGGAGACGTATGGCGGCGGCTACCTGCTCGGCCTGAACGGGCTCGTCGTCATCGCGCACGGCTCGAGCTCCCGCGTCGCGGTCGCGAACGCGATCCGTCTCGGCGCCCGCGGGGTGGAGCATCGTGTCGTCGAACGGCTGCAAGAGCGCCTGTCGTCCGGCGTGTTAGAGTCGGCGCGCTCCACGACCCCGACGGCAGAGAGGTGAGATTTCAGGCATGGCGACTTCGCGTGAGGAGATCCTCGAGCAGGTCAAAGGCGCGCTGAGCGAGAAGCTCGGTATCGACGAGAGCGAGATCACGGAAGACGCGTCGTTCGAGGAAGACCTCGGCGCGGACTCGCTCGATCTGGTGGAGGTCGTGATGGACCTCGAGGACCAGTTCGGGCTGAAGATCCCCGACGAGGACGCCCGCGAGCTCACGACCGTCGGCAAGGCGATCGACTACGTCATCGCGCATCAGGGCTGACGTAGAAGCCCACGTCGGGTCGACCGAGCTCGGCCGCCTGATCGCAGAGCTGCCTGCCGACAGGCTCGAGCAGGTGTTCACGCATGCCTCGTGGGCCGACGACCGAGCGGCCTCGTACGAGCGGCTCGAGTTCCTGGGCGACAGCGTCCTCGAGCTCGCGATCGCGCGGGCAGTCTTCGACCGCTTCGGCAATGCCTCCGAGGGCCGTCTCGCCAAGATCCGAGCGCACGTCGTCTCTCGCCAAAGCTGCGCCGCCGTCGCGAAGGAGCTCGGGCTCGGGGAGCGCTTGCTCGACTTCGCGCGCGAAGCGCCCAAGGACGAGCTGCAACGGATCTCCCGGAGCAGGAACGTGCTGGCCGCTGTGCTCGAGGCAGCGATCGCCGCCGTGTACATCGAGCACGGGTTCGAGCAGATCGAGCCCGCGATCGTCGAGGCGTTCGGCGAGCGGATCGAGTACGCCCGCTCGAGCCACGTCGACTACAAGACCGAGCTCCAGGAGGCTCTCGCCCGCTCCGGCAAGCAGGTGCACTACACGGTTCTCGAGGTCGAAGGGCCGCCACACGACCGGCGTTTCGTCTGCGCGGCGCACGTTGCCGGCGAGCAGCTCGGCATCGGCCGCGGGTCGACGAAGAAGGCGGCCGAGCAGGAGGCCGCCCGTCAGGCGCTCGAGGCGCTCGGCGTCGTGCCGGAGCGCATCTAGCGACGTCGTCCGGCCGTCCGGTCGTACAGCAAGAATCTCGCTCGGTGCACCTGCGCACGCTCCGCATCCGCGGCTTCAAGTCGTTCCCGGACTCGCTCGAGATCTCGCTCGAGCCCGGGGTCGCTGTCATCGTCGGGCCGAACGGCTCCGGCAAGTCCAACATCGCGGACGCCATCGTCTGGGCCGCCGGCTCGCTGACGCCGTCCGAGCTACGGGCAGAGAAGCCCGACGACGTCCTCTTCGCCGGCGGCGGCGATCGCAAGGCGGCCGAGCACTGCGAGGTCGAGCTCGTCTTCGACAACGAGGACGGGACGTGGCCCGATCTCGACTTCTCCGAGGTCTCGATCGCGCGCCGGCTCGTGCGCGGCGCGGAGGGTCAGTACCTCGTGAACCGCGCGTCGGTACGCCGAACCGACCTCGTCGAGATCCTGTCGGACGTCGGCCTCGGCGCGGCCATGCACTCGATCGTCGGCCAGGGCAAGGTCGAGCAGGTACTGGCGTCGAAGCCCGAGGACCGGCGCGCGTTCGTCGAGGAGGCGGCAGGCCTCGGCAAGTTCAAGCGTCGCCGACATCGAGCGGAGCTCAAGCTCGCGCGCGTCGCGCTGCAGGTCGAGCGTGCGCGCGACGTCGAGGAGGAGGTGCGCAAGCGCCTCCGCCCTCTCGCGCTGCAGGCGACGGCGGCCGAGCGCGCGGAGAAGCTCGGGCTCGAGATCGCGTCGCTGAACGCGAGAGTCGCGCAACTCGATCTCGCGGAGTCCGGAACGCGAAGGGCGGAAGCGGAGGAGCGCCGTGACACTGCGGCGTTCGGGCGGCGGGGCGCCCAGGGCCGCCTCGAGGGATTGCTCGGCGATCGCGCCCGCGCCGAAGAGGAGCTCTCCGACGCAGCGGGCAGGCGTGAGGCAGCCGTCGCCGCGCGCTACCGGCTCCAGGGAGGGATCGAGCGGCTCGAGCTGCGCGCGGAATCCGCGTCTGCGCTGTACGAACGGTTCCGCGCCGAGACCCCGGCCGCCGCTGCGCCCGAGCCTCAGACCGACGTCGCCCGTCTCGAGCTCGAGGCGATCGAGACGGCCGAGGCCGCCCGGAATGCCGAGCGCGAGCGAGTCGCGCTCGTCGAGCGCACGGAGCTCGTCAATGAGCGCGTCCGGGCGCTCGACCAGGCCCTGGCGGAGCAGGAGGGGCTGCCGCCTGCCGCGCGCGCGCTCGCCGAGGACGGCGCAAGACTCGCGCTCTCGGCAGTCGACATCGACCCGGGCGGGGAGCGAGCGGTCGCGGCCGCGCTGCGCTCGCGCGCCGCAGCTGTCCTCGCCGACGATCCGACCGTCGGCCTGGCGCTCCTGCAGCGGGCTCGAGCTGCGGGCCTCGGCAGCCTGACCGTTCTCACGGGGCGCTCGCCACAGGATCTCGTGCGTGACTACCCCGTCGTTCCGCTCGACGCGTTGCTCGAAGTCGCTGCGGCATCGGTCACGCCCGAGGGCTTCGGCTACGACCCCGCGACCGGCGAGCTCTGGTTCGTCGGCGAGACGGCGGAGGCCGTGCTCCTCGAGCTGCAGGGACGGCGTTCGTCGTTGCAGGCCGAGGCCGTCGCGCTCGAGGCGCAGCTCGAGGAGGCGACGCGGATCGCAGGCGAGACGGCCGAGAGGGCCCGGGTCGCCGAGACCGCGTACGGCAAGGCGCCGCGACTGCGTGCTGCGACGCTCGATGCGCGGCTCCATGCGCGGCTCGTCGACCTCGCGACGCGGCTCCGCGATGGAATCGCCGGTGCGCAGCGAGCGGCCGGGCGCTTCGAGGCACCGCTCCGGGCGCGCGTCGATGCAGGCTCGACGAGGGCGGGAGAGCTCGGCGAGGAGCTCCGCACGCTCGGCGCGACCGAGGTCGGCCTACGCCAGGAGCTCGACGAGGCCGCCGCAACGCTGACTGCCGCGGAGGTCGAGATCGCCCGGATCGACGCCGAGGCGAGCGATGCGACGAGGCGTCTGCAGTCGGCGGGCGACGTCGAGCCGGCGGAGGGCGACGACCGCGACGACCTCGCGGCGCGGATCCAGCGTCTCGAAGCCAGGCGCGTCACGCTCGGGCAGGTGAACCCCCTCGCACGTGAGGAGTACGAGGCGGAGAAGGAGCGGCTCACCGATCTCAAGACGCAGCGTGAGGATCTCGAGCGGAGCCTCGAGGAGCTCGACGCGCTGTGCGCAGAGCTGACCGCGACGGTCGAGCGGCGGTTCGCGTCGACCTTCGAGTCCGTCGCCGAGCACTTCCAGGAGGTCGCGTCGACGCTGTTCCCCGGCGGCGACGGTCGTCTGCGCCTCGTCGATGGGGAGGAGGATGGCGAGCCCGGGGTCGAGGTCGAGCTCCGCCCGGCCGGCAAGCGCATCACCAGGCTGTCGCTCCTCTCGGGCGGCGAGAAGGCTCTCGGCGCGATCTCGTTCCTGTTTGCGCTCTTCCTCGCGAGGCCGTGCGCGTTCTACCTCCTCGACGAGGTCGAGGCCGCGCTCGACGACACAAATATCGCGCGCTTCGTCGAATTGCTGCGCCGCTACGCCGATCGCGCCCAGTTCGTCGTGGTCACGCACCAGAAGAGGACGATGGAGGCCGCGGATATCCTCTACGGCGTGACGATGGGCCCGGACGGCGTCTCGCAGGTTGTCTCTCGCCGCCTCCCGCAGCACCAGCAGGCCCTCGCAGCGACCGCGTGAGTCGCACCTGGTCGGAGCTTCTCGGCGATGCGCCGGGCGAGGCCGACGAGACCGAGCGCACGGGCTTCTTCGGCCGCATGCGCGAGTCGCTCGCCAAGAGCAGGCGGGCGCTGACGGCAGAGATCGCGTCGGCGGCCTTCGACTCGTCGGACGACGAGGCCTGGGAGCGTCTCGAGGAGGCGCTCATCCGCAGCGACGTCGGCGTGCCGGCAACCGCAGAGATCGTGCGTCGGCTCGAGGCGCGCGGTGTCACCGGCTCGCTCGACGAGCCGTTGGTCGAGGAGGTCGAGGCGCTCTTCGGCGAGCCGCCGACCCTCGCGCTCGCTGCGAAGCCGAGCGTGATCCTCGTGGTGGGCGTGAACGGCACGGGGAAGACGACGACGATCGGAAAGCTCGCTCGGAAGCTCTCCGAGCACGGTCGTTCTGTGCTCGTCGGCGCCGCCGACACGTTCCGAGCGGCTGCGGAGGAGCAGCTCGAGATCTGGGCCGAGCGGGCAGGAGCCGACTTCGTGGGCGCGCCGCGTGGCGCCGATCCCGCGGCGGTGGCCTTCGACACGATCGAGGCGGCGCGTGCGAGGGGGAAGGACATCGCGATCGTCGACACGGCCGGCCGGCTGCACACGCAGTCCAACCTCATGACCGAGCTCGAGAAGGTGCGACGTGTGATCGGCGGGCGCATCGACGGTGCGCCTCACGAGACGCTGCTCGTCGTGGACGCGACGACCGGGCAGAACGGCCTTCAGCAGGCGCGGCTGTTCGGCGACGCGGCCGGTGTGACGGGCGTTGCGCTCACGAAGCTCGACGGGAGCGCGCGGGGCGGCGTGGCGATCGCGATCGCAGTGGAGCTCGGGCTGCCGGTGAAGCTCGTCGGAGTCGGGGAGGGTGTCGACGACCTGCGCCCGTTCGACGCAGGCGATTATGCGCGAGCGCTTCTCACCGGCTGACCGACGAATCACTCGAACGAGGGCTCAAGGTCGTTGCACACGGCCCGGCACCCGCGTACGCTTAGCCCGGACCCTCGATGCGACGCGGGGAAAAGGAGGACTGGGAAAAACATGGCTGTCGCGATGTACATGCATTGGCCTGGGATCACATCCGACCAGTACGACGCGATCATGGCGAAGCTCGGCCTCGATGCGAACCCGCCTGCCGGCGGCGTGTTGCACGTGGCGACCGTGACCGACGAGGGTGTCGAGATGTGCGACGTGTGGCAGACCGAGCAGGCCTTCAACGGCTACCTCGAGCAGCGCCTGCTGCCGGTCGTGAGCGAGCTCGGGATCACGGGTGAGCCCGACGTGAGAGTCGTTCCGCTCCACAATCTCTACGCCGCCGATCCCGACATGATCGATCGGATCGGCGCCATCTCCCTTCCGGCTGCGGTCGCGAGCTGGTCGACCTGATCTGAAGTCGAGTGGCGCGGCCGCGAGGCCGCGCCACCGACGACCTACCCCGTGACGGTCGCCTTCACCGTCTTCGGGTGCTGGTTTCCGAGCTCGACTTCGAGCCTCGTAACCTCGAACCACCTGGTGATCGGCTTGCCATCCTCATCGACTCCGCCGATGAGTCCGGCCTCGATCGCCTGCTCGGCCGCGCTCGCGAACGCTTCGCTGAGCTTGGCCGGTTGGCCTCCGGAGGCCATGCTCACGCCGACGAACGTGCGCTTCTCGCTGCCTCTGCCCGGTTCTCCCATCGGGATCACCTCCCATCGCTTGGGCGCCCGCCTCGAGCGGCGATCCTACGCCTCGCTCCCCGCCGAGACAACCACGGCTCGAGCCACCGACCCGGTATCGGTGCTGTGTTCGTCGGCTCGAGTGTGCAGTTCGACGCCTCTCTAGCCTCCGATCGGCGTCACGCCGATCCGAACCGTCTTCGGGTGCTGGTTCGCGAGCTCGATGTCGATGAAGCTGAGCCTTACCCAGGCGGTCTTGCCAGGACCGACAAGACCCGCGTCAATGGCCTGCTGCGCAGCACTCGAGAGCGCCTCGCTCAGCTTCGCCACGTCGAGAGCACCGTCGGTGTCCCTCGTGTCGACGGCTTCGCTCACGCCGACGAACGATTCGACTCTCTCTCCCGTACCTATCCGCCCCAAGGGGCACCTCCGATCGATTCTGCGCCGCCCGCCTCGAGCCGCGATCCTACGCCTCGATTTCCGCCGAGACAACCACGGATTCGAGGACGCGGTCTGCGAGCGTGCGACCCTGCGCGGTGAGTGCGACGAGCAAGTCCTCGCCGAGCGTGGCTCGCAGTTCCGGCAGGCAGCGATCCAGGAGAGGAGCCTCGAACTCGTCGGGCTGCTCGTCTCCTCGCAGGACGTCCGCGATGCCGATCAGGCGGGCCCCGCGTTCGGCCTCTCCGTGCTCCGCTGATGCGGCGGCGACGACGACGACACATCGTGCGCGCGAGCGGTCGTCCTCGAGATGCGTGTACAGCTCCAGCGCTTCGCGCGCGCGCTCCGCTGCACTTGCCGCGTCGCCGGCGTGCGTGTCGACGAGCGAGAGCACGAGCTGCGCTGCCGCGATGTACTGCTCTTCGCCGACCGCTCGCGCCTGCTCGAGCGCCCGAACGAGCTCGTGCCGCGCCCGCTCCTCGTCCCCGGCGTGGAATGCCTCCTTCCCGAGTGCATAGACGGCGTCGGTGAGAAGGAGCGGGTCGCCGAGCCGGGCGCGGATCGTCGCCACTTCTTCGAAGCGACGCACCGCGAGCTCGTGCTGTCCCCTCGCCGAGTACACGTCGCCCAGCGCGCTCAGAGCGGCCGACGACGCCCGATCGTCGTCGAGCGTTGCGGCGACCGCGACTGCGTCCTGTGCGAAGAGCTCGGCCCCCTCGATGTCGTTGAGGCGCGTCGCATAGAAGCTGAGGTAGCTAAGCGCGAACACCTCTTCGCGGCCGTCGCCGAGCGTTCGGTAGAGCTCTCGGGCATCCGTGAGGAGCGAGAGCGCTCCGGACCAGTCGCTCTGCGCAGCAGCGAGGAGGGACGCGGTACGTAGCGCCCCGGCTCGCACCTCGCTGGATGTCGCGTCGGCGAGGGTCAGCCCGTGGGCGAGCCAATGGCGAGCTTCGGTGACGTGCGCGTGACCTCGCCAGAAGCGTTCGAGCGCCGAGATCGTCCTCAACGCGTCCTCGACTCGGCCCACGGAGAGCAGCCAGTCGATCGCCGCTCCGAGATTGTCGAACTCGAGCTCGAGTCGAT
>DASTWH010000280.1:0-4593 GCA_035758735.1 Gaiellaceae bacterium | reverse complement strand
CCCTCGCGGCCGTACCGGTCCTCGAGGCGCACGACGTCGGTCAGATGGTTCGTCGAGATTTCGATGACGAGCGTGTCCTCGATCGCGGTGACACGGTGCACCGTCTCGGGACGGAAGCGATACGCGTCGCCCGGCACGATTTCGAACGTCTCGAGCTCTCCGTCCACCTCGCCCAGCTCGAGCTTGGCTCGGCCCTCCTGCACGAGCCACGACTCGTCCTTCACCTCGTGGTACTGGAGGCTCAGCGACTCGCCGGCGCGAACGAACAGCAGCTTGCCGACGTACTCCTCGGCCTCGGCCCAGACGAGCTCCCAGCCCCATGGCTTCTCGACCTTGCGGGGTGTCGTCTCGTACCGGCTCACGAGAAGCGCAGCGCCTCGTCCGGGATGTGCTGGTCGGCCCCGACCCGGAGGCCGTGGTCGAGGACGTTGCCCGCGCCCACGCGCGCGCCGGGTCCTACGACCGAGAGGTTGCGAAGCTCGCAGCCCGCACCAAGCTCGGCGTCGTCGCCGACGATCGACCCGACGACGCTGCTTCCCGAGCCGACGCGCGTCCGCGCGCCGACGACCGCGTTCTCGACGACGCCGCCTTCTTCGAGCTTCGCCCCCGCGCCGAGAACCGCGAGGCTGCCGAGGCGCGCGCCCTGCTCCACGACCGCGCCCGGGCCGACGTAGACGGGCGGCACGAGCTTCGCCTCCGCGTGCACCTCGGCGGTGTCGTCGACGAGCATGAAGTCGGACCCGAGGGCGTCGCCCATCTCCGTCTCGAAGATGCGCTCGAGGACGTCGCGATGCGCCTGCAGGTACGTCTCAGGCGTTCCGACGTCGAGCCAGTAGCCGGGGAGCGCGATTCCGTAGACCGAGCCTTCCGAGGCCAATGTGGGAAAGACCTCGCGCTCGATCGACACGGGACGCCCCGGCGGGACGAGGTCGAGCACCTCCCGCTCGAGGACGTACAGCCCGGCGTTGATGAGGTCGGTATCGATCTCCTCGGGCCTCGGCTTCTCGAGGAAGGACTCGACGCGGCCGTCACCGGCCGTGCGGACGAGCCCGTAGCGGCTCGGGTCCGCGACCGGCGTGAGCAGGATCGTCGCCTTCGCGCCGGTCGAGCGGTGGAACGCAACCATCTCGCCGAGGTCGGCCTCGCGCAGCGAGTCGCCGTTGAGCGCGAAGAAGCTTCCCTCGAGCGCACGGCCGGCGAAACCGATCGCGCCGCCGGTTCCGAGAGGCTCGTCCTCGACCGTGTACTCGAGCGCCATGTCGACGTGGCGAGCGCCGAAACACGCCTCGATCTGGTCAGGGAGGTAGCCGCAGGAGATGATCGAGCGATCGACGCCGTGCCGGGCGAGATGCTCGAACGTGTAGGCGAGGAGCGGCCGATCGACGAGCGGCAGCATGTCCTTGCGCGTGCGGTCGGTGAGCGGTCGAAGCCTCGTGCCCTGTCCGCCCACGAGGATGACCGCCGGAAGCGTCATACGACGGGGCGGCCGATGCCCTCGTAGACGAAGCCGAGCCGGCGCATCCCCTCCGGGTCGAGGAGGTTCCTGCCGTCGACCACGACTCGCGTCCGCATTCGCGCGCCTGCAGCACCCCAGTCGAGATCGCGAATCTCCGGCCACTCGGTGACGACCACGGCGGCGTCCACGTCGTCGAAGGCGTCGAGCGCCGATTCCGCGATCTGGACGCCGTGCAGGTGCGCACGGCCGTCGGCGATCGGGTCCCAGGCCGTGACCTCGGCCCCTTCGGAGAGGAGCCGTCCGGCGAGAACGAGACTCGGCGCCTCGCGCATGTCGTCGGTTCCCGGCTTGAACGCGAGCCCGAGGAGCGCAATGCGCTTGCCGCGCAGCGGCCCGATGCGGCGCTCGAGCTTCCCGATCACGCGTCGCTTCTGCAGCTCGTTGACCTCGATGACCGCATTGAGGAGCTGGAAGTTGTAGCCCGAGTTCGCGGCGAGCTGCTTGAGCGCCAGCGAGTCCTTCGGGAAGCAGCTGCCGCCGAAGCCGATGCCGGCGCGCAGGAACGACGGGCCGATCCGGCGGTCGAGCCCGATCCCCTCCGCGACCGTCGTCACGTCGGCGCCCGTCGCCTCGCAGACGTTGGCGATTTCGTTGATGAACGAGATCCGCGTCACGAGGGCAGCGTTCGCAGCGAGCTTGACCATCTCTGCCGACGGAACGTCGCAGCGAACGATGGGGGCGTCGATCCCCTCGTGCAGGGCCTGGATCACGTCGCCGTCATCCCCCTCGAACGAGCCGATGACGATGCGGTCGGGCTCGAGGAAGTCCTGAACGGCAGTCCCTTCCGCGGTGAACTCCGGATTCGAGACGTACCCCACGTTCGCGAGGCCGCGGTCGTCGAGGCGATGCCGCACGGCACGGCCGGTCCCGACGGGGACCGTGCTCTTCATCGCGACGACGATCCGCCGATCGACCTGTGGCAGCTCGTCGACGACGGTCCAGACAGCCGAGAGGTCCGCGTCCCCGGAGTACAGCGGCGGCGTGCCGACAGCGATGTACACGACGTCGGCCCCCTCGACCGCCTCGGAGACGTCCGTCGTGAAGCTCAGACGCTCGCGGTTCTTCGCGAGGAGCTCCTCCAGGCCGGGCTCGTGGATCGGGACGTGCCCCGCGCGGAGGGCGTCGATCTTCGACTCGACGACGTCCCTGACGACGACGTCGTGGCCCAGCTCGGCCAAGCATGCACCCGTGACGAGGCCGACGTAGCCGGCACCGAAGACCGCGACCCGCACTACCTGGCCTTCACGGAGCCGAGCGGCTTCAGCCCCTTGGCGATGGCGAGCATCGTCTCGTTCGACAGTCGGTCGAGGAGGGTGTTGACGACCCAGTAGCTCGCCTTCGGCCTGCGGAGCACGACCATGTGGAGCTTCGCGCCGTTGTAGTAGAGGTCGTACGTGCGGCCCTTGATCCGGCGCGTGAGACTCTTGTCCGCCAGCACGGGCGCGTCGTCCCAGTCGGTCATCTCGACACCCCAGTACTCGTTCGACCCCATCCGGTAGACGAGCCGGACCGCCTTGTGCTTCTCGTCCGGGTCGATCCAGTACATGCGCGCGGGCATCGTCGAGTCCGTCCACGAGCTCCGCTCGATGATCGTCGGGACCATCAGCGGGAAGGGGACGCGCTTGCGCCGCGCGCGAAGCTCGTCGATCGACGCGTTCGGCCCGTACGTGATGTTCGGCCGCTCACGCTTCGGGGTCGCGTCGATCGGCGCCGCGGCGAGGGTCCCGTGGAACGTCTGCCCGACGATGACGACGAGCATCGCGCCGTTCGCGAGCTGTGACAGCTGTCGCGGAAGCGGTGCCAGCTCGGCCGACGCGAACAGGTTCGCGACCTTCTTCCCCGCGTCCTGGGCGCCACGGCGCGACTTGTCGAAGTAGACCTTCGTCCGGAAGTAGTCGAACGACGGAGCATTGGCGGGCAGGCCGTTCGGCGGCGTGAGGACCTGGTACGAGCGCTGCCCCAGCTGGTAGCCGGCCGTCGTCGCGGAGCCTTCGACTCCGTTGCCGTTCAACACGGTGATCGTCGTCGCGCTCGGCGCCGGCGTCCGCGTCTTCACCTTCTCACCGAGTGCGACGGCCGTCGCCTTCTCGGACGACTCGACGTCCGGGTGCGTGAACGCGTTGACCGCCTTGGTGATGTTCTCCGAGTCGGTCGTCAGCTCGGCGAAGCCTTCGAGCCCTTCGATACGTGTCTGGAACACGCGGCCTTTCGGCAGGCCGTACGCGAAGAGTGCGTACGAGAGGACGGTCTCGCCGCTCACGTCCCGGCCTCCACCCTGGGCGACCTCGACGTTCTTCGTGATCGCATTGACGACCTTGGGCAGCGTCAGCGGGGCGAAGCTGGACTGCACCTGGCCCTTGAACGCCTTCACGAACTGCTGCTGCCGGGCAACGCGGTAGAGGTCCGAGTCCGTGTGCCGGTAGCGGACGTAGTCGAGTGTCTGCCGGCCGGTCAGCTGCTGATAGCCGGGACGGAGGTTGATCGTCGCGTAGCCGTATGGGCCGCCGCGGTCGTTGAAGTAACGGCGGTCGACGTCGATCCAGGCTCCGTCGAGGCGATCGACGATCTGCCGGAAGCCGCGAAAGTTCACGGTGATGAGGTAGTTGATCTGAACCCCCGTGAGCGCGCGCACCGTCTGAAGCGAGCCCTGTGGGCCGCAGGTCGCGTAGGCGGCGTTGATCTTGTCGAAGTACCCCGTGTGACCTGGGCAGCGGATCTCCACACGCATGTCGCGTGGGAACGAGAGGAGCGAGATCGAGTCCGACGACGGATCGGCTCGGACGAGCATGAGCGTGTCCGAGCGCCCGGAGGTGCTCGGCCCTCCGTCGGTCTTGCGATGGTCGTAGCCGATGACGAGCGCGACCGCCGGCTGACCCGGAAGCGCGACGTCGAGCGTCTTCGCGGCCTTCTTCACCTCTGGCGTCTTGGCGGCGACTGCGGCGACGGACTGATGGAAGTAGAGGTACGCGCCTCCCGCGGTCCCGGCCGCGACGACCAGGCACGCGATTCCGAGCCACATCGCGATCTGGCCGATGAGCCTCGTGCGTGAGCGCGACGAGCCCTCGGGCTGCCGGTAG